>NZ_JAAQWY010000027.1:0-81823 GCF_012985765.1 Pseudomonas sp. WS 5071
GAGACGAAGATCCATGGCGGACACCTCTTTCCAGGACACATCACACCTCCTAAGGGGTCAATGTGTCCTATTAAAAGTGTTCGCGATGTCTCCGAACATTGTGTTCGCTATGTCCCCGGTCCATACATCCCGGAGGCTGGGGTGGAGGTGTAGGGCGACCTCTTAGCCTTCGTAGCTGATTCGACCGTCCACCAGCGTGTAGCGTACGGCGCCCGGCAGGCAATGGCCCAGGAACGGGCAGTTATCGCCTTTGGAGAGCCATTTTTCACCGGCCACGGTTGAAGCACCCGGATCGAACAGCACCAGATCGGCAGCCGCCCCGACACTCAAGCGACCCGCTGGCAGGCTCAAGGCATCTGCCGGGCCTGTGCTCAAACGCGCCAACAAGGTCGGCAAGTCCAGTAAACCGTCTTCAACCAACGTCATCGCCAAAGGCAACAACAGCTCTACGCTGCTCATGCCTGGCTCGGTGGCGCCGAACGGTGCCAGCTTGGCGTCCCGTTCATGGGGTTGGTGATGGCTGGAAATGGCTTGTACCACGCCGGATTTGACTGCTTCACGCAGTCCGTCACGGTCGGCACGGGTGCGCAGCGGCGGTTGCACGTGGTAGACGCTGGAGAAGTCCACCAGCGCTTCGTCGGTCAGAATCAATTGATACAACGCCACATCGGCAGTGACCTTGAGGCCGCGCGCCTGAGCTTGCGCGATCAAAGCGACGCCGCGTGCGCTGGTCAGTTGACTGAAGTGCGCCCGCACGCCGCTTTGTTCGACCAGCAACAGGTCGCGGGCCAGCGCTACGGTTTCGGCCGTTTCAGGTATGCCGGGCAGTCCACGGAATGCGGCCATCGGGCCATCGTGGGCCAGGCCGCCTTCAGCCAGGTCACGGTCTTGAGAGTGGAAAATCACGGTCAGGTCGAAGGTGGCGGCGTATTCCAGCGCGCGGCACAAGGTGCGCGTGTTGCTGAAGCTGGTGAGGCCATTGCCGAACGCTACGCACCCGGCATCGCGCAGGGCGATCAGTTCAGCCAGTTGCTCGCCTTCCAGCCCCTTGCTCAGCGCTCCGATGGGGAACACTTTGCAGTTGCCGGCTTCGCGGGCGCGGTCGAGGATTAGCTCCGCCACTGCCGAAGTATCGAGCACCGGTTTGGTGCGCGGCGGGCAGCACAGGCTGGTCACACCACCGGCTGCGGCGGCACGGGTTTCGCTGGCAATCGTGCCTTTGCGGCTGTAACCCGGCTCGCGCAGGGCAACGTTCAAGTCCACCAGCCCGGGGGCCGCCACCAGGCCTTTGGCGTCTAGCGTGCGGGTCGGCGTGAAACCGGCCGGGGCTGCGCCCATGGCGACGATTTTGCCGGCTTCCAGGTGCAGGTCGGTGATCTGATCCAGCTGGCTGGCGGGGTCTATTACACGGGCGCCGAGAATGCTGAGCTTCACTGGGCGTTCTCCTGTTCGAATTGGCGCTGGGCCGTTTGCCCGCTCATGGTCATGGACAACACCGCCATGCGCACGGCGATGCCGTAGGTCACCTGATTGAGAATCACCGAGTGGGGGCCATCGGCCACCGCCGACTCAATCTCCACGCCACGGTTGATCGGGCCGGGGTGCATGACGATGCAATCGGGTTTGGCACCCGCCAGCCGGGCAGTGGTCAGGCCGAACAGGCGATAGAACTCGCCTTCGCTCGGCAGCAGGCCGCCGGACATGCGTTCGCGTTGCAGGCGCAACATGATCACCACGTCGACGTCCTTCAGGCCTTCAGTCATGTCGGTGTAAACCTTGACCCCGTATTGCTCGATGCCGACGGGCAGCAGGGTTTTCGGTGCGATAACGCGAATGTCCTGACAGCCCAACGTTTTGAGCGCGATCATGTTCGACCGCGCCACCCGCGAGTGCAGGATGTCACCGACGATGGCCACCGACAGGTTCTCAAACCCACCCTTGTGACGGCGGATGGTCAGCATGTCGAGCATGCCCTGGGTCGGGTGCGCATGACGGCCGTCGCCGCCGTTGATGATCGCGACCTGCGGGCAGACGTGTTCGGCGATGAAATGCGCCGCCCCCGAATCGCCGTGGCGCACCACGAACATGTCAGCAGCCATGGCTTCAAGGTTGCGCAAGGTATCGAGCAGGGTTTCGCCCTTGCTTGCCGAGGAGGTCGACACGTTGAGTGTGATCACGTCGGCAGACAGGCGCTGAGCTGCCATTTCAAAGGTGGTACGGGTGCGGGTGGAGTTTTCGAAGAACACATTGCACACGGTCTTGCCGCGCAGCAACGGGACTTTTTTCACGGCCCGGGCGCCGACCTCAAGGAATGAGTCGGCGGTGTCGAGGATCTCTGTCAGCAGCTCTCGGGACAGGCCGTCGAGCGACAGAAAGTGGCGCAGCTGGCCCTGATCATTGAGCTGCAGCGGGCGCTTGGCATCTGTAGGCGTCATCGCAGTGGTCTCTTAAAGGGCTGGGTCTTGAGATAGGTCTTGAAGCTCGAGTGTCAGCGGCGCAGGGCCGGACAACTTTACCCGCTCGGTCGGCTTGAGCGACAAGGTCGCGCCCACCACATTTGGCCGAATCGGCAGCTCGGCGGCGTCCAGGTCAAGCAGGCTGACCAGGGTCACGCTGGCCGGACGACCATAGTCGAACAATTCGTTCAGTGCCGCGCGGATGGTGCGCCCGCTCATCAGCACGTCGTCGATCAGCACCAGGTGCTGGCCCTCGATCTCGAACGGCAGGTCGGACGGCCGCACTTGCGGGTGCAGCCCGTTCTGGCTGAAGTCGTCGCGGTAAAACGAGACGTCCAGCGTGCCCAGCGGTGCATCGCTGTCCATGGCGCGCAACAGTGCCTGGGCCACCCAGATGCCGCCCGTGCGGATGCCGATGTAACGCGGCTCGGTGATGTTGCGGCGGGCCAGATGGGCCTTGAGATCAAGCGCCATCTGAGAGATCAGTTCAGCGGGAACAGGCAGGATCATGGTGGCTCCTTAAAAGGCCCGCGCAGGATGCGTGCTGCGGCGGGCGCAAACAATGAGGTGCGTCAAACATGTAAACGCAATGTCAGGCTTGAGGTTCAGCCGTTTTTTTGTCGAGCCAGCCTTGCAGCACCAGTTTGGCGGCGATGGCGTCAACGGGGTTGTCGCGGTAACTGCCACGCTGGCCGCCCTGGGCCTTGCGTTCGCCCTTGGCTTCGAAGGTGGTCAGGCGTTCGTCGTGGGTAAAAACGGGGAGATTGAAACGGCCATTCAAGCGATTGGCAAATTTTTGCGCACGGGCGCAAAACTCGCTGGGGGTGCCGTCCATGTTCAATGGCATGCCCACCACCATGGCATCGGGCTGCCATTCCTTGATCAGTTTCTCGATTTCTTCCCACTTCGGGATGCCGTTCTCGGCTTTCAAATTGCACAGCTCGCGGGCTTGCCCGGTAATCATCTGGCCGACGGCGACACCGATGGAGCGGGTGCCGTAATCAAAACCCAGCAGTAAACGTAGGCTGGCCATCAGGCGTGACCTGCTTGAGTGCTTAACAAGTTGAGGTTAACTCCGAGGTGTTTGGCGGCCGCGTCAAGGCGCAACTCGCTAGAGGTGTTAAACAGAATGTGGGCAGAGTACGGGCACGTAAGCCAGGCGTTGTCTGCCAGTTCCGCTTCCAGTTGACCAGCTTCCCAGCCGGCATAGCCCAGGCAGATCAGGCTGCGTCGCGGACCGTTGCCGTCGGCGATACTGGCCAGCACATCCAGCGACGTGCTCAGCGCCAGCCCGTCTTCGAGTTCCACCGTGGCGTCGAAATTCATGCTGGCGGGATGCAGGACAAACCCTCGGTCGGTCATGACCGGCCCGCCCGCGTAAATCGGTACGTGCTCACACAGTTCGGGCACGCCACGCTCGGGGCGCAACTGCTCAAGGATGTCCTTGAGGTTCAGGTCCAGCGGCCGATTGATGGTCAGGCCCATCGCACCATTGGCCGTGTGCTCGACGATGTAGGTCAAGGAGTGAGCAAAATTCGGGTCAGCCATATGCGGCATGGCGATCAGGAACTGATGCTTGAGGTAGGTCGGTGCGCGGTTTTTCATGAGCCTTAGTGTGGCGCTGACAAGTGAAACTGACAAGTTGGCTGATTGCGCCCATTTTCCGGGCTATTAATTACTGGACAACCGATCGCCCTGGGCGAATTTCCAGGTGCGAATGATTTCGAGACGGTCGATGTCGGCCAAGTCACCGCTGAACGGTGCAAACGGCGCGGCCAAGCGTACGATGCGCTGCGCCGCTTGATCCAGCAGCGGCTGGCCGGAGGATTCGAGCACCAGCACTTCATGCAGCGAGCCGTCACGATTGATCGAGACCAGCAACCGCAGCTTGCCGTAGATTTTTTCGCGGCGTGCCTGTTCCGGGTAGTTGAGGTTGCCGATGCGCTCAATCTTTTTGCGCCAGTCTTCTTTGTACCAGGCACCCTTGTCGCGCATGGTCGAAGCCGCACTCATGCGGTAAATCTTGGGCCTTTTGGCATAGAGCTGTTGCTCGTTGGCCAGCTCGGCTTCGAGGCTGGAGATCTCGCTCGACAGTTGGGAGCTGTCAAACGAAGGAATGCTTGCCTTGGGCGCGGCTTCGGTGATGACCTTTTGCGGCTCGCGCGTGGCTTTTTTCGGCTTGGGGGCGACGGTGGTGACGGCGGCCTTGGGGGCTGCCTGCTTCTGTTCGGGGCGGGCTGCAGGCGGCGGCGTGACCTTTTTGACTTCGTTGGCCTGAAACGGCGCCACTTCTGTGGTTTTGGGCACTGCTTTCTTGTCCAGCGTGCCGCTGCCTTCCTGATTGTCCTGGGCCAGAAAGTCCGCTTTCTTCGGTGTTTTCTCGCTCTTGAACGTGGACAGGGTGATTTCCAGGGTTTTGCTGATCTGTTTGGGCTCGCTCATGCTGAACCCGACGCCGAGGATCACCGCCAAATGAATCAGTGCCGCGACAAACAGCGTAAACCCCAGGCGATCAGCCGCGCGCACGCGGTTGTGCGTGAGTTCAGGGGGCAGGTCGCTTGGACGTGTCATGGCAAAAGACCAACATCGCGGGTTTCACAGGCTGCGCATGATAACGCAATGTTGGTCTGTGTCTGGCGGATAGAAATCAGCGAGTGGCCAGTTTGCGCTCGATGGCGTCCATCAACAGCGCACCGATGTTGGTGCCGAACGCGTTATCGATCTCGCGGATGCAGGTCGGGCTGGTGACGTTGATTTCGGTCAGGTGCTCACCGATCACGTCAAGGCCTACGAACAACAAGCCCTTTTCACGCAGGGTCGGGCCGACCTGCTCCGCAATCCAGCGATCCTTGTCGCTCAGCGGGCGGGCTTCGCCGCGACCACCGGCGGCCAGATTGCCGCGTGTCTCGCCTTGGGCCGGAATGCGCGCAAGGCAATAGGGCACAGGCTCGCCGTCGATCATCAGGATGCGTTTGTCGCCGTCCTTGATCCCGGGCAAATAGCCTTGCGCCATGATTTGCTGAGTGCCATTGGCGGTGAGGGTTTCGAGAATCACCGACAGGTTCGGGTCTCCGACGCGATGACGGAAAATCGACGTGCCGCCCATGCCGTCCAGCGGCTTGAGGATCACATCACCGTGCAACGCCGCAAATTCGCGCAGGACATCGGCGCGACGGCTGACGACCGTCGGCGGTGTGCATTGGGTGAATTGCGTGGCGAACAGTTTTTCGTTGCAGTCGCGCAGGCTTTGCGGCTTGTTGACGATCAATACGCCGTCACGCTCGGCCTGTTCGAGCAAGTAGGTGGAGTACACGAACTCCATGTCGAACGGTGGGTCCTTGCGCATCAGGATCACGTCGAGATCGCTGAGGGCCGTGTCGGTTTCGGCCTCAAGCTCAAACCATTTTTCCGGGTCAGCGAACACCTTGAGCGGCTTCATGCGCGCCCGCGCCTTGCCTTCAGTGAGGTACAGGTCTTGCTGTTCCATATAGAACAGCGTCCAGCCGCGCGCCTGCGCAGCCAGCAACATGGCCAGCGAGCTGTCCTTCTTGTAGGAGATGCTCGCAATGGGGTCCATGACAATCCCGACTCGAACGCTCATGGCAAATTCCTCAAAAGTAGTTAGCGAAGACAATCCTGTGAAAGCGATCAGCAGGCAATTAAAAGTGGCGCCAGAGTGGCGCCGAGTGTGGTCTCGGTCAAGGAAAAACCGTCTTCGCCGGCAGGCTGCGGGAGGTTCGATAGATTGCATGTAGAGACTGTGCTAAAAAGGCTCGCACAGCACCTGCAGCCCTTGTCTACCAAGGACTTGGGCTACGGGATCGCAAAGTTGTAACAAAACGGGTCGCCGTGGCGATGGTAGAGCACATATGGACAAGCATTCCAGCGCCTTGAAGGTGATGGTGATTGACGATTCGAAAACCATTCGCCGCACCGCCGAAACGTTGCTCAAAAACGTCGGTTGCGAGGTGATCACTGCCGTTGATGGCTTCGATGCGCTGGCCAGGATTGTCGACCACCATCCGCACATCATTTTTGTCGACATCATGATGCCGCGCCTGGATGGCTACCAAACCTGTGCACTGATCAAAAACCACCGTGCGTTCAAGTCCACGCCCGTGATCATGCTGTCCTCCAAAGACGGCCTGTTCGATAAGGCCAAAGGACGAATCGTGGGGTCTGATCAATTTTTGACCAAGCCTTTCAGCAAGGACGAGTTGCTCAGCGCTATCAAGGCACACGTGCCCGGTTTCACGGTTGTACAAAACGCTCACTGATGTTCGGTCATCAGGCCGCTCACCTAATAAATGGGGAACACCATGGCTCGCATTCTGATCGTCGATGACTCGCCGACTGAAATGTACAAACTGAGCGGCTTGCTCGAAAAGCACGGCTATGAAGTGCTCAAGGCGGTCAATGGCGCTGATGGCGTCGCACTGGCGCGTCAGGAACACCCTGATCTGGTCCTGATGGACATCGTGATGCCGGGCCTCAATGGGTTCCAGGCCACGCGTCAATTGTCCAAAGACCCGGAAACCCAAGGGGTCCCGGTCATTGTGGTGACCACCAAGGATCAAGAGACCGACATGGTCTGGGCCACGCGTCAGGGGGCAAAAGGGTATTTGACCAAGCCGGTCGATGAGGACGCGCTGATCAAAAAAATCAAAGAAAACCTGCCAGCCTCCACGCACAAGTGATGGCTGCGCCATGCCTGACTCACTGACCGCGTTTGAACTGCTGCTCGATATTGACCAGCGCTGCCGCTCGCTGGCGGCGGGGCCTGTTGCTGAGTCAGTAGCGGCGGATACCTGGAGCGGTATCGGTTTTCGCATTGGCGAGCACTGCTTTGTAGCGCCAATGGGGGAAATTGCCGAGATCCTTCATGAGCCGCGTTTCACGTTGTTGCCTGGCGTCAAGCCATGGGTCAGAGGTGTCGCCAACCTGCGTGGGCAACTGCTGCCGATCATGGACCTGTGCGGCTTTTTCGGCGTCGAGTTATCCCCGTTGCGCAAACAGCGCCGGGTGTTGGTGCTGGAGTACGAAGACATCTTTGTCGGCCTGCAAGTCGATGAAGTCCTAGGCATGCAGCACTTTGCCCTGACAGATCTGGATACCGACCCACCCGTTTCCCCCGGTTTACCTTTCGCGCCTTATGTTCAAGGGCGTTTCGCCGCCGCGCATGCGTGGTGGGTATTCAGCCCGTTTGCCTTGGCGCAAGCGCCCGAATTCCGGGCGGTCGCGGCGTGAACAGTGAGCAAGTGCTACTTCGAGCATCAACACAGCATGTCAGGGCCTGATCGATGACCACAGCTACTAACGCAAAACCAATGGAAGGGTCGCGCAGCCGTTCGCAGATCATCGTGCTATTTATCGCCCTGATCGTGTTCATCATGCTGTTGTTCGCCAACTTTGCTTACCTCAACACCCAGTCCAACTACGACAAGCAATACATTAGCCACGCGGGCGAGTTGCGCGTGCTATCCCAGCGCATTGCCAAAAACGCTACTGAGGCAGCTGCCGGTAAAGCCGCGGCGTTCCGCCTGTTGAGCGATGCGCGCAACGACTTCAGCCAGCGCTGGGGCTACCTGAAAAATGGCGACCCGGCCACCGGTCTTCCCGCTGCGCCCCCCGCCGTACACAAAGAAATGCAGGCCGTGCAGCGCGACTGGGAGCAGTTGCTGAGCAACACCAATGCTATTTTGGCCAGTGAGCAAACCGTACTCTCGCTGCACCAAGTGGCCGCAACGCTGGCCGAAACCGTGCCGCAGTTGCAGGTCGAGTCCGAAAAAGTGGTGGAGATTCTGTTGCAACGTGGCGCGCCGGCCAGTCAGGTGGCGGTGGCACAACGTCAGTCGCTGCTGGCCGAGCGGATTCTGGGCGCAGTCAATACCGTACTGGCCGGGGACGAAACCGCAGCGCAGGCAGCCGACGCCTTCGGGCGTGACGCCAACCGTTTCGGTCAAGTGCTCAATGGCATGCTCGAAGGCAACGCGGGCATGCGCATTTCACAGGTCGAAGACAAAGACGCCCGCGCCCGCTTGCAGGAAATCTCGGAGCTGTTTCAATTTGTATCGGGCTCGGTGGATGAAATTCTCGAAACCTCGCCGCAGTTGTTTCAAGTGCGCGAAGCCGCGAGCAATATTTTCAGCCTGTCGCAGACCTTGCTCGACGAAGCCTCGATGCTGGCCAACGGCTTTGAAAACCTTGCCAGCGGCCGCTCGCTGGACATTATCGGCGGCTACGTACTGGGCTTGCTGGCGCTGGCGTCGATCATCCTGATCGGGTTGGTGATGGTGCGCGAAACCAATCGTCAACTGCGCGAAACCGCCGAGAAGAACGACCGCAACCAAAACGCGATCATGCGTTTGCTGGATGAAATTGCCGATCTGGCCGATGGCGACCTGACCGTCACGGCTTCAGTGACTGAAGATTTCACGGGCACTATCGCTGACTCGATTAACTACTCGATCGATCAACTGCGGGATTTGGTGGCCACCATTAACCTCACCGCCGGGCAAGTGGCGGCCGCGGTGCAAGACACCCAGGCCACTGCCATGCAACTGGCTGAAGCCTCCGAGCATCAGGCCCAACAAATTGCCGAAGCGTCGGGCGCCATTCAGCAAATGGCCCATTCCATTGATGAAGTATCGGCCAACGCGTCAGAGTCCTCGGCGGTGGCCGAACGCTCGGTGGCGATTGCCAACAAAGGCAATGAAGTGGTGCACAACACCATTCATGGCATGGACAACATCCGGGACCAGATTCAGGACACTGCCAAGCGCATCAAGCGTCTTGGCGAGTCTTCTCAGGAGATTGGCGACATTGTCAGCCTGATCGATGACATTGCCGACCAGACCAATATTCTGGCGCTGAACGCGGCGATTCAGGCGTCCATGGCCGGGGATGCCGGGCGCGGCTTTGCTGTGGTGGCCGACGAAGTTCAGCGGTTGGCTGAACGTTCATCGGCAGCCACGCGGCAAATCGAGACCCTGGTGCGGGCGATTCAGGCTGACACCAACGAAGCCGTGATCTCAATGGAACAAACCACCACCGAAGTGGTGCGCGGTGCACGTCTGGCGCAAGACGCCGGGGTGGCACTGGAAGAGATCGAAGGCGTGTCGCAAAACCTCGCGGAACTGATTCAAAGCATTTCCAATGCCGCCCAGCAGCAAACCACATCGGCAGGCCAGATTTCCTTGACCATGAACGTGATCCAGCAAATCACCAGTCAAACCTCGTCCGGCTCGACCGCCACCGCCGACAGCATTGGCAACCTGGCCAAGATGGCCAGTCAGCTGCGGCGTTCGGTGTCCGGCTTTACCTTGCCCGACACCCCTGAACCGCGTGAGCCTCAGTAGTGCGGCGCAAAATTGACGGGAGTCGTTATGGTTGACCGGCACGACTACGTAGCCCTTGAGTGGGTCAAAGACGAAATCGGCGAGACCCTCAAGCTGGCCCGCACGGCGCTCGACGGCTATGCGCTGCAGCCTTCACCCGAGTCGCTGGCACAGTGCCTTGCGTGCGTGCATCAAGTGCACGGCAGTTTGTTGATGGTCGAGTTTTATGGCGCGGCATTGCTGGCCGAAGAGATGGAACTGTTGGTGATCGCCCTGCAACAGCGGCGCGTCAGCCAGCTCGACGAAGCTGTGCGTGTGCTGCAACAGGCTTTTACCCAATTGCCGCTTTATCTGGACCGTGTGCACAGCGCCCGGCGCGACTGGCCCTTGGTGGTCTTGCCGTTGATTAACGACCTGCGCACCGCCCGTGGCCAGCCCCTGCTTTCGGAAACCAGCCTGTTCAGTCCGCCGTTGCAGGCGCTGCCGCCGCTGGAGCCCGAGGCGCTGGCCCAACTGCCGACGCAAGACCTGTCCGAGCGGGTTTCAGCATGGCGGCAAACCCTGCAAAGCGCGTTGCTGGGGTTGCTGCGTGGGCATGACGTGCCCAGTCAGCTGGAGCAACTGGCCGACGTGTTTGCGCAACTGGAAGCGCACTGCCGGGGCGCGCCCCTCAATGCCCTGTGGAAAATAGCCTCGGCGCTGGTTGAAGGCATGCTCAAGGGCAAAGTCGCCAACAGCCCTGCGCTGCGCAGCCTGCTCAGAGAAACCGATAAGCCGCTGCAACGGTTGCAGACCCAGGGCATCGAAGCGGTCAATCAGCCAGCCTCTGACAGGCTCGTCACCAGCCTGCTGTTTTACATCGCCAAGGCTGAGCGACCCACGCCGAAAATGCTCAGCCTCAAAGCCTTATATGAGCTGGACGAAGCCATGCCTGATGCGGCCATGGTCGATGCTGAGCGCGCGCGGCTTGCCGGGCCGGACCGAGATGCCATGCGCTCCGTAGTGGCTGCCTTGTGTGAGGAACTGGTGCGGGTCAAGGAGCGCCTCGATTTGTTCGTGCGCAGCGACCGCACCCACGTGTCGGAGCTCGGCAATCTGTTGGCGCCGCTGCGGCAGATAGCCGACACGCTGGCCGTTTTAGGCTTTGGCCAGCCGCGCAAGGTGATCATTGACCAACTGGCCGTGGTGCAAAGCCTGGCTCAGGGCCAGCGCGAACCCACAGACCCGGTGTTGATGGACGTCGCCGCTGCGCTGCTGTACGTCGAAGCCACGCTGGCCGGGATGGTCGGCAGCGTCGAGCCTTCGCAGCGCGAAGAAAGCCGGCTGCCCACCACCGACCTGATGCAAATCCACCAGTTGGTGATCAAGGAAGCGCGGCTGGTGTTCGACGAAGCCAAAGACTTGATCAACGATTACCTGGCCGCCGATTACGACCGTCAGCAGTTGCAGGCGGTGCCAGGCTTACTCACGCAAATTCGCGGGGCGCTGGCGATGATCCCGCTCAACCGCGCGGCCAGCCTGTTGCAAGCCTGTGATGATTACTTGTGTGAGCACTTGCTGCTGGGCCACGAGCGGCCCGATGCGCTGCAAATCGACCGCTTTGCCGACGCGCTGGTGAGCATCGAATACTACCTGGAGCGTCTGGCCCAGGACCCCGGTGCGGCAGGCGAGGCCGTGCTGGACCATGCCGAGCACAGCCTGATCGCACTGGGGTATGCCCCGGCCGAACGCAATGTCCCGCGGCTCGATGACATCCTCAGCCCCACCGAAGTGCTGGTGATGGAAGACTTGCAAGAACTGCAAGACCCGGACGTCGTGCAAAGCTTGGCTGACGTGTTGGCCAGCCCGGTGTCGGCGCTCAACCCGCCTGCGCAGCACATCCCCGGCAGCCTGTTGCCGCCCCCGGTTGACGAAGTGCCGGTGGACGAAGAGCTGCTGGAGGTCTTCCTCGAAGAAACCGATGAAGTGCTGATGGCGCTGCACGAAGCCTTGCCACAGTGGGTCGCCAACCCGGCGGACAGTACTGCACTGGGCGAGCTGCGACGCGGCTTTCATACCTTGAAAGGCAGTGGGCGCATGGTGCGCGCATTGGTGCTGGGCGAGTTGGCATGGGCGGTCGAAAACCTGCTCAACCGTGTGATCGAGCGCAGCGTGGCGCCGGGGCCGGCGATCCATCAGTTGCTGGAAGACACGCTGGAGATCCTGCCCGATTTGATTCACGCGTTTGCCGAGCGAAACCAGCGTCAGCGCGATGACGTCGACGCACTGGCCGCCCAGGCGCATCACTTGTCCAAGGGCGACCCTTCGCCGCTGTTGATTGAGCAGGACAGTCCGACCTTTGACCCGCAATTACTTGAGATCTTTCGTCAGGAAGCGCAGACCCACCTCGACACCTTGAGCCGCTTCCTCGATCAGGCCAGCGCCCACATGCCGCTGTATGCCAGTGATGATCTGCAACGTGCGGTGCATACGCTCAAAGGCAGCGCGCACATGGCGGGCGTATTGCCCATGGCTGAACTGGCGACACCGCTGGACCATCTGGTGCGTGAGTACAAAGCCCATCATGTTGCGTTGGACCTGGACGAAATCGAGCTGCTGCTGGAAGCCGTCGGTTTGTTGCATCGTGGCTTGAAGCAATTGGACGTCGATCCACTGGCCGAAATACAGGGCGCTCGGTCGCTGATTGAGCGCATCGAATGCTTGATTGCCGACCGCCTGGATGCGTTGCTCAATGCGCCTGGCAGTGCGCTGGCACCCCAGCGCGATCCGCAGCGCATCACGGAGTTTCTGGAGCAGGGCATGGACACCCTGTTTGATGCTGAAGACCTGCTGCGTCACTGGCGTCAGCACCCGCATGAGCGCGAAGGGCTCGACACGCTGCTGGACCTGTTGACCACCTTTGGCGAGTTGGCACATGTGCTCGACTTGCATCCGGTTGATGCGCTGTGCGAAGCCTTGCTGGATCTGTATGGGGCGGTTGAAGAAAGCAGCCTGGCCGTCAGCGATGTTTTTTTCGACGCCGCCGATCATGCTCACGAAGCGTTGATTAATATGCTCGATCAGTTGGCCGCAGGTCAGGAAATCACCCCGCAGCCGACCCTCATCCAGACCTTGAACCAGTTGCTGCAACAAGGGTTGGCGCCCGAGGCTACGGGGTTAATCCGTCGCGATGGCAGCCGCAGCCTCGACATCACCGAGCTGGGGGCTGCCACCGCGCAACTGGATAAATCCGCTTACGAGGACGAGGCAGACGGGCTGGACGATGAAATTGTCGCCATTTTTCTCGAAGAAGCCGTCGACATTCTGGAGAGCGCTGGCCAAGCCTTGCAGCGCTGGTTGAGCGAGCCTGAAAGCCTGGCGCCCTTGTCCGCCTTGCAGCGAGACTTGCACACCCTAAAAGGTGGGGCGCGCATGGCAGGCGTCGTTCCGGTGGGCGACTTGGCCCATGAATTGGAACATTTGTACGAGGGCCTGCTGGATCGACGAGCCAGCGAAAGTCCGGCGCTGGCGCAATTACTGGTGCGCAGCCATCAGCACCTGGCACTCATGCTCGAACAGCTGCAACAGCAGCAACCGCTGCGCGAGCCTTTCGAGCTGATTGAGGCTATTCGCAGCTACCGTCAGCACCCCCCCGTGCTTACCGAACAGCCCATAGCTGAGCCGGACACGGCCTCAGATGGCGATCCCGAGTTGCTGGAAATCTTCCTCGAAGAAGCCTTCGACATACTCGAAAGCTCGGGCGCTGCATTGGCACGTTGGCAAGCTGAGCCTCAGAGCACCCTTGAAGTCGAAAACCTGCTGCGCGATTTGCACACCCTCAAAGGGGGCGCACGCATGGTGGAAATCACCGCCATTGGCGACTTCGCCCATGAGCTGGAAACCCTGCTTGAAGACGTGTCCGCGGGCGTTGTAACCCCGGATGCCGAGCTGTTTGCCTTGTTGCAGGTTTGTCATGATCGCACCGCGCAGATGCTCGATGCCCTGCGCAGCGGGCAGCCGTTGCAGTCGCCGCAGGACGTGATCGAGCGTATTCGCGGCACCGAACGTTCAGTCCCGCAAGCGCCCCAGACGCTCGCGCCGAACAAGGCCGAAGCGGGTGCCACGGCGCTGACCGAAGGCGAGCGCACCGGGCTGGACACCGTCAAGGTACCGGCCGAACTGTTGGAAGACATGGTCAACCTGTCGGGCGAAAGCTCGATGATTCGCGGACGCATTGAGCAACAGATCAACGATGGTCACGTCGCGCTCAATGAGATGCAAACCACACTGGAGCGCATGCGCGATCAGCTGCGTCGACTCGACATCGAGACCCAGGGCCGTTTGCACAACCGCCCGCACAGCGAGGCCGAGGGGCTGGCCTATGACGAATTCGACCCGCTGGAAATGGACCGGCATTCGCAATTGCAGCAACTGTCGCGTGCGTTGTTCGAGTCCGCGTCTGACTTGTTTGACCTCAAGGCCACACTGGCCGCGCGCAACCAGGACGCACACAACCTGTTGCAAAAGCAGGCGCGGGTGAACACCCAGTTGCAAGAAGGCCTGATGGGCACGCGCATGGTGCCGTTCGAGCGCGTATTGCCGCGCCTCAAGCGGGTGGTGCGCCAGGTTGCCAGCGAGTTGGGCAAGCAGGTTGAATTCAGCGTCATCAATGCCGAAGCCGAGATTGACCGCAATGTGCTGGAGCGCATGGTGGCGCCGTTGGAGCACATGCTGCGCAACGCCGTCGACCACGGCCTGGAGCCCAGCGAGGTGCGTCATGCCAGCGGCAAGCCCGAGCAAGGGTTGATTACGCTTGAGCTGTCCAACGAAGGCGGCGACGTGGTGTTTGATATCCGCGACGACGGCGCCGGTGTCCCCCTTGAAGCCGTGCGCCGCAAAGCGATCCATCGCGGCCTGCTGGACCCGCTCAACAGCGTTAGCGACCGCGACGTGTTGCAGTTCATCCTGCAGCCGGGCTTCTCCACGGCCGAAAAAATCACCCAGATTTCCGGGCGCGGCGTGGGCATGGACGTGGTGCACGAAGAAGTGCGCCAGTTGGGTGGCAGCATGACCCTCGACTCGGTGGCGGGGCAGGGTGTGCACTTTCAGATCCGCTTGCCCTTCAGCGTTTCCCTCAACCGGGCCTTGATGGTGCAGTGCGCCGATGAGCAATATGCCATCGCGCTTAACACCGTTGAAGGCATCGTGCGGGTCATGCCGAGCGAGTTGGAAGGCTATTACCAGCTCAACCCGCCGCTGTATCACTACGGCGGCCAGACCTACGAACTGCGCTACCTGGGCGAGTTGTTACAGACCGTGGGCAAGCCCAAACTGGCAGGCGAAACCCATTCATTGCCCGTGCTGCTGGTGCATTGCCAGGACATGCGCGTGGCGTTGCAAGTGGATGCGCTGGCGGGCTCGCGCGAGATCGTGGTCAAGAGCCTCGGCCCACAGTTTGCCGCTGTACAGGGGTTGTCGGGGGCGACGATTCTGGGGGATGGCCGTGTAGTACTGATTTTGGATTTGCTGGCATATATACGCGCGCATCAAGTGCGTCAGCCCTTGCAGCGGGCTCAGCACGAGGCGGGCGGCAGCCTCGAATTCATCCCTGCCGTGCGCCCGCCGTTGGTGCTGGTGGTCGATGACTCGGTGACCGTGCGCAAAGTCACCAGCCGCCTGCTGGAGCGCAACGGCATGAACGTCATCACCGCCAAAGACGGGGTCGACGCGATGAGCGTGCTCGAAGAACACACCCCGGACCTGATGCTGCTGGACATCGAAATGCCGCGCATGGACGGCTTTGAAGTGGCCACGCACGTGCGCAACGACCCGCGCCTCAAAGACATGCTGATCATCATGATTACCTCGCGTACCGGGCAGAAGCACCAGAACCGCGCCATGGCCATTGGCGTCAACGACTACTTGGGCAAGCCGTATCAAGAGTCGGTGTTGCTGGAACGCATCGCCTACTGGAGCACTTTCCATGCTTGATCACCGTGTAGGCAGCCTGACGTGCCTGCTCTTGCCGCTGGCCGATCGCTACCTGTTACTGCCCAACGTCGCCATTGCCGAACTGATCGATTACCAGCGTGGCGAACCCAGCAGCGACTCCCCGCCCTGGCACCTGCGCCAGATCATCTGGCGCGACCATCCCCTGCCGCTCATCAGCTTCGAAGCCGCCTGCGGCAGCCCGCTGCTGATCGGTGACCGGGCGCGCATCGTCATCCTCAATACCCTGAGCGGCAACCCGGCGCTTAAGTACATCGCCATGGTGGTCCAAGGCATCCCGCGCTCCTACAAACTCGACAGCCAACTGAGTTTCGTCGACGTGCCACTCTGCCCGCTGGAACGTGCAGCCGTGCAAGTGGGCGAGCATGTGGCCAAGATCCCGGATTTGTGGGCGCTGGAGCAGCTTGTGCTGGAGTCGCAGTAGCTCAGCGTTATTGATACAAATAAATTGAACGTGGACGTTAATGAACAGGAGTTGTGTGGGTGAGTGATTTGCTTATGGATATATCGAGTGTTCCCTACGGCATCGATATTTTTTACTGGTTTCTAGCCATGGCGGCGGTGGCCATTCTCGTGATGAAGCTGCCAGTGGGCATGGGCTGTGGCTTGGGTTTTCTGGTCTCTGGCATTAGTGCCTTCCTCATATTGTTTCATTTGTCATTCACGCACGAGTTCGCAGGCAATGCCGAGGCGAACTCGAAAGATCACGCAACGAATTTGATTGAAACGGTATCGCGCGAAAGCGTCAGGTGCCATGCGGACAGCGCCGCATGTGAAGGGTTACAGGTAGCAAAGGCTGAGGTGGTCACGTTGATTGAAGGCAAGCGACAGGATGCCTTTGAGTCCATGGTATTCACGCTATTGACCAACTTCACCATCATGACTTTGGGGGGCGTCGCGGCGGGTTTAGTGACCACTGTCATGTTGCGTCGCACCCGCGCGGACGAGGATGAAGCAGAAGAGTCAGCCATGCGGGTGAACAGTCGCGGATTCATACTCGGGCTGTTCAAGCTGCTGTTGGTGATGGTCTCAGCTGCGTTGTTGGCGCTGTACGTAAAGCAGTACCTTGACGCGCAGGGTGTTGCGAGCCCTAATCAGGCCGCTTTTCATCAACTGTGGTCTGCAGGGTGGGTGTCACTGGCGGGTTATGCAGGGGCTTATTTCTTTTACAACGGCAAACCTTATGGGCGCGTTGTCATGTACATCGTGTTCTTGTTCATTGCGTGCGCGCTGGGTTTATATCTGAACGGGATAAAACACGTCCCTCTGGTCGTGAGTGGGGGGGTTGGATGGCCGACATTGTTCATTGTTGGCGTACCGCTTATCACGGCAGTGTGGTTGATGGCGGCGGCCAGACAACAGAAGAAGCTCGCGACCCTTTAAAGCCGTAAAGGAAGCATGTGCGTGGAAAGTTGAGTCCTTAGCTTCCAAACCAGTACGCCCCCGACTGAGCGCTTAGCAATCCTAGCCCTACGCCCGTGGCGATCAACCAAAGGGGGTTGAGCTTGCTGAACACCACCACGAGGGCACTGACTGTTGTCAGCAACAGGCTGAGGCGATTGAGCTCAAGACTGCCGATCAAAATGTAACTGGCTGCCAGTATCAACCCGATCGAAACAGGCACGAGTGCGCGCTTGGTCATGAGCACCCAAGGTGTATCGGCATGATGCTCCAGCCAGCCTGCGCCAAACCATGTTAACGCAGAGCACGGCAGCAATTTGGCGATCAATGTCGCCAACGCTCCGGGTACGCCCGCCACGTGTTGCCCGATGAATACCAGAAACATCCCGTTCGGGCCGGGCAGTGCTTGCGACAGGGCAAAAAACGACACGAACTGAGCGTCGTTCAGCCATCGCATCTCGGCCACCGTGTAACGGTGAATATCCCCCAGTGCCACGGTGTTACCGCCGATGGCCATCAGCGACCACAACCCGCACTGGAGCATCAGGTGAAACAGTACCGGCTGCATGGTTGCTCCTCAGGCGTTGCGGTCAATCAGGCGCCAGACCATCGAGACCGTAATGCTGATCAACAGTACGGTCCATAACGGCACCACCAGCACGCCCATCAATATGAAGGTCAAAACGAACACGGTGTAATTGGCGGTAGCAGGTGGCATGGCCTTGAGCAGACGCAATGCAGTGCCGAGCATCAACCCTGTGGCAATGGGTGAAATGGCGCCAAACACGTGCTGGACGGTTTGATGTTGCCACCATGAGGCATACGCCAGGCCCGCCGAAACAGCGATGAGCGAAGGGAAGCAGTACAGCCCCACCACAGCAAGGCAGGCCCCCTGCAACCCGTGCTGCTTTCGCGCATAGATAATTGCCACGTTGCAGACATTAGGGCCAGGGAAGAACTGCCCGATGGCCAGTAGTTCATTGAAGGTTTTTTCATTCACCCAGCCACGCCGATCAACCATCATCTGCCGCGCCCACGGCAAAACCCCGCCAAACCCTAAAAGCCCAACCCATGCGAAGTTGTAAAAAAGTTGCCAGCGTGTGGGCTTAACAGGCGCGATGTGATCCAGGTGCTGTGGCATAGCGATCTCCCCGAAAAGACAGGGTTAAACCGTTATCTGGTTGTAGTGAGCAAGACGTTCCTGAAACGTTTTGATGTCAGGAGAGATTGCCCAGCCTTGATACCCGCCGCGAAGTGAGCCCGCCTTAATAGAGCCGTATGCGTATGCGTGGCTTTTCGGCAACGGCCTGCTCACAGCAGTGGCCAACCATTGACGGAGTAAATGTCTTTGCTGTGAAGGCTTGCTCCCGTCCCGAAATGCTGCACGTGCATGGCAGACGACATGATTGTTCAGGCATTGAAGGTCGCCCGGTTGTAAGTCCATTTCGACATTGAGGTCAGCATCTCCCGCTATACGCTGGAAATGGTCCAGTGCTTTGAGTGTGAGCGGGTTAATTTTTGGTGTGTGGCTTAATTCTTGCATTGCCAGGATCCGTTTTCTGTAGAAACGGCAGCTGAATGCGCCCGGCATCCTCGTAAATACGGGGCACATGAAGAATCCGGGCTCACCGATTTCGGTTTTGCTGACATCGATGAAGGGGAGGGGTAAAGAGAGGGCTCTGCATTCAAGGGGGGATTGGGTTGAGAGGTGATGATGAATGGTCAGACTGCTTACCACTTTAAAACGGCCGCCCTCAGCGGCTTTTGAAAGGCAGAGCAGCGTTACCAAGTCGCAAGCATCGACATGGAATTCCATTTCACTGGATGTGTTATGGCCTCGTATGTTCTGCGGAGACAGATTGTCTTTGTTTCGAACCTCAACTAATAGCGCTTCAGTTTCATTTTGAATTAACGGTACGCCCCTATGCAGACCGATGCCCCATGCTAATAAACGAGCAAGTGGTAGCGGTTTGTTCGCCACGGGTATGCCTCTTATAAGAAACAGGCCGCAGCCATGTTCGCATTCGACCAGAGCGTGTTGCAGAACAGTGTGTAGGGTCGGTAAGGGGACGTCTGCCGGTGTGCATTGCAAGGGGCCTTTGTGTGTAGCAATCAAGTGTCGGAGTGCTCGCTCCCGTTCCGCGATTTGATGCTGAGTCAGCTCGTAAAGCCATTTGTGCGAAATGGCCAGTAGGCTTTTTCGGTTCCAGTGAGGTGATGTCCATGTAGGCGTCAGCTTCATGAGATCTCCCGCAGGCTGTTATTTATGGTGGGCCTGTTGAGTGATTCTGGGCGTGCATGCCGGGAGGCTATGTCAGGTTGGATGGGTGATTTGTGTGTGAAAAGTGCGGATTTTGTGTGGGTAAAGTCTGAAGGATTTGACTTACAGGTCTTAGGATTAGAGGGGGGGAATGCTGTCTTCCTCGACGAACGGCGCATTGCCCTTTAAGTTCGCAACCTTGACCCTTATCTCGTATCAAAGTGACACCGTCGCACGATCGGCTATTGAGGATGTTGCAGATGTATCACGGAGAAAAGCTCAATGCCTGGACTCACTTGCTGGGGGCCGTGGCCGCCGCAGTGGGCAGTGTTTGGTTGTTGGTCATGGCGTGCCTTGACGGCAGCCCGCAGAAGATTGTCAGCGCGGCGATTTACGGGGTCACGCTGGTGTTGCTGTACAGCGTGTCGACCGTTTATCACAGCGTGCGCGGGCGGTCCAAGGTGATCATGCAGAAGTTTGATCACCTGTCGATTTACTTGTTGATCGCCGGGAGTTACACGCCGTTTTGTCTCGTGACGCTGCACGGGCCGTGGGGCTGGTCGCTGTTCGGGATTGTCTGGGGCATGGCGGTGATCGGCATGCTGCAAGAAATCAAACCGCGCTCCGAAGCACGCATTTTGTCGATTGTGATTTACGCCGTGATGGGCTGGATCGTGCTGGTAGCGGTCAAGCCCTTGCTGGCTGCGCTAGGAACCGCGGGCTTTATCTGGCTGGCCACGGGCGGGGTGATGTACACCGTGGGGATTATCTTTTTTGCCCTCGATCACCGCCTGCGCCATGCCCACGGCATTTGGCACCTGTTCGTCATCTGCGGCAGCCTGCTGCATTTTGTGGCAATCGCGCATTACGTGATTTAACCAGCAAAGCCACCCGCTGGGGCGCGTTGCCCCTGCGGGTGGTGCGATCAGCTTTTCTGCGGTTTTTGGTTATCGCTGCGAATTTGCGCATGGCTGATCAAGGCAAAGATAAAACTGCCGCCAATGATGTTGCCCGCCAGGGTGGGGCCGGCAAAGATCAGCCAGAAGTCCTTCCAGGGCAGCTCGCCTGCAAACACCAGGTACGACACTTCCGCCGTGCCGACGACGATGTGGGTGAAGTCGCCCAGCGCCATCAGGTAGGTGATGAGGACGATGATCCACATCTTGGCGCTTTCCATCGAGGGGATCATCCACACCATGGTTGCGATCATCCAGCCCGAAATAATGCCTTTGGCGAACATTTGGCGGGTGTCGTTTTCCATGACCTTGCGCCCGATTTCCAGGAAGGCGTTGTCGGTCTGGGTGTCGAAAATCGGCAAGTGCAGCATGGCGTAGGCCACCAGCAGGGTACCGAGCAGGTTGCCCACCAGCACCACGGCCCATAACCGGAACAGGCGCCCGAAATTGCTCAGCGTCGGTTTGCTCATGATGGGCAATACGGCGGTGAGGGTGTTTTCGGTAAACAGTTGCTGACGGGCCAGAATCACCGCCAGAAAGCCTGCGCAGTAGCCGAAACTGGCAATCACTTTGAAGGCTTCGCCGCTGGGCAGTCGCGAGTTGAGCAACCCCATGGCCATGAGCGACAGGCCCATGGTGAGCCCGGCAGCCAGTGCCGACCAGAACAGGGCAGCGACGCTGCGCTCCAGTTCCTGATCACCCTGCAAACGGATGATTTCATGCAGCACTGCCGCGCGCGGGGGCTGGTTTTTGGTGACGTCGTGCTCTTCTTCAGCCGACAGGTTCGGGGTGTTGCCAGTGCTTTTGGTGTCCATGGGGCTTCATGACCGTTGGCGTATGTAAGCGTACGACACGCACGGCATGAAGCTGTTCACTCAAACCCGTAATCGCTGCTCGGTTGGCACGTACAACGGTGGCATCAGGCCTGGTTTTCATCCTGGAACTGATCTTTGACGTATTTGATTTCGGTGCGTCCGTGGGGGGCGGGCAGGCCGTCTTCACCCAGGTTGACGAACACCATCTTGTCGACGGTGAGGATGCTCTTGCGCGTGATCTTGTTGCGCACTTCGCAGGTGAGGGTGATGGAGGTGCGGCCGAATTCGGTAGCGGTGATGCCCAACTCGATGATGTCGCCTTGGCGCGAGGCGCTGACGAAGTTGATCTCGGAGATGTATTTAGTCACTACGCGCTGATTACCCAACTGAACGATGGCATAGATCGCGGCTTCTTCGTCGATCCAGCGCAGTAAGCTGCCACCGAACAGGGTGCCATTGGGGTTGAGGTCTTCGGGTTTAACCCATTTGCGGGTGTGGAAATTCATGTTCACTCCTGACCGTCTGCCGTTAGATGCCGCGCATGATGTCAGACCATGGCGCCCAGCTCTATTAAGCTTCGACTATGGTCTCGATTAAGCAAATGAAAAAGCCTTGGATAAAGCCTTGGGATCATCTGCCCGGATGGCTATAATCACCCCCGCTTCAAAACGGTCATTGTCATCCAGTACCGTTCCCGCCACCTGTCCGAGGGGCGCTGCAGCAGGTCTTACCTGTCAGGCTCGGATGGGGCGTTGTTTGTTCAGGGCTCCCTGGGCAGGCACTCAACGCACAACGGCGCCCATTCGCGATTAAACGAATGGAGGCTCTCTATGAGCGCTGTAAACACGCCTGCAGGTTTTACCGACTACAAAGTTGCTGACATGTCCCTTGCCCCGTGGGGCCGTCGTGAAACCTTTATCGCCGAGTCCGAAATGCCGGCGCTGATGGGCCTGCGTCGCAAGTATGCCGCTGAACAACCGCTCAAGGGCGCGAAGATTCTGGGCTGCATCCACATGACCATCCAGACCGCCGTACTGATCGAAACCCTGGTTGCCCTGGGTGCCGAAGTGCGCTGGTCGTCGTGCAACATCTTCTCGACTCAGGACCAGGCCGCTGCCGCTATCGCTGCTGCCGGTATTCCGGTTTTCGCCTGGAAAGGCGAAACCGAGCAAGAGTACGAGTGGTGCCTTGAGCAAACCATCCTCAAAGATGGCCAGCCTTGGGATGCCAACATGATCCTGGACGACGGCGGCGACCTGACCGAGCTGCTGCACAAGAAATACCCGGACATGCTGAAGAAGATCCACGGCGTGACCGAAGAAACCACCACCGGCGTACACCGTCTGCTGGACATGCTGGCCAAGGGCGAGCTGATGATCCCGGCGATCAACGTGAACGACTCGGTGACCAAAAGCAAAAACGACAACAAGTACGGCTGCCGTCACAGCCTGAACGATGCGATCAAGCGCGCCACTGACCACTTGCTGTCCGGCAAGCAAGCCTTGGTGATCGGCTACGGTGACGTGGGCAAGGGTTCGGCCCAGTCCCTGCGTCAGGAAGGCATGATCGTTAAAGTGTCCGAAGTTGACCCGATCTGCGCCATGCAAGCGTGCATGGACGGCTACGAAGTGGTTTCGCCGTTCCTCAATGGCCAGAACGACGGCACTGCTGCCAGCATCGACGCTGCGCTGCTGGGCAAGATCGACCTGATCGTGACCACCACCGGTAACGTCAACGTGTGCGACAAAAACATGCTGGCTGCGCTGAAAAAACGCGCCGTAGTGTGCAATATCGGTCACTTCGACAACGAAATTGACACCGCTTTCATGCGCAAGAACTGGGCATGGGAAGAAGTGAAGCCACAGGTACACAAGATTCACCGTACCGGCCCTAACGATTTCGATCCACAGAACGACGACTACCTGATCCTGCTGGCTGAAGGCCGTCTGGTGAACCTGGGCAACGCCACAGGTCACCCGAGCCGCATCATGGACGGTTCGTTCGCCAACCAGGTGCTGGCGCAGATCTTCCTGTTTGCTCAGAAGTACGCTGACATGCCGGCCGAACTGCAAGCCGAGCGTCTGACAGTCGAAGTGCTGCCCAAGAAGCTCGACGAAGAAGTGGCACTGGAAATGGTTCGCGGTTTTGGTGGCGTGGTCACCCAGTTGACCAAACAACAGGCTGATTACATCGGCGTGACCGTCGAAGGCCCGTTCAAGCCAGACGCTTACCGTTACTGATTAAAGAAAGGCGGCCAGGCTTGTACTGACCGCCTTTTTTTTGTGTGTGAGTTCAGCGTCAGGGGTTGCCGCTCGCCCCCTGCGCGTACGCAAGGGTATTCCCATGTCTCAAGACCGTCGTTTCAGCTTCGAGTTCTTCCCGACCAAGACCGATGCTGGACATGAAAAGCTGATGAACACGGCTCGCCATCTGGCGACCTATAATCCGGATTTTTTCTCCTGCACTTACGGTGCCGGTGGCTCTACCCGTGACCGCACGATCAATACCGTGCTGCAACTGGAGAGCGAAGTACACGTGCCTGCGGCGCCACACCTGTCGTGTGTGGGCGATAGCAAAAGCGATCTGCGCGGCCTGTTGGAGCAGTACAAAGCGGCGGGCATCAAGCGCATTGTCGCGCTGCGTGGCGACCTGCCTTCGGGCATGGGCATGGCCAGCGGCGAACTGCGCTACGCCAATGATCTGGTGAGTTTCATCCGTGAAGAAACCGGCAGCCACTTCCACATTGAAGTCGCCGCTTACCCGGAAATGCACCCGCAGGCGCGCAACTTCGAAGACGATATCAACAACTTCGTGCGCAAAGCCCACGCGGGTGCTGACAGCGCAATCACCCAGTACTTCTTCAACGCCGACAGCTACTTCCGGTTTGTTGAGCGCGTACAGGCCGCTGGCGTCACGATTCCGGTCGTGCCGGGCATTATGCCGATCACTAACTACAGCAAATTGGCACGCTTCTCTGACGCCTGTGGCGCTGAAATCCCACGCTGGATTCGCAAGCAGCTCGAAGCCTATGGCGACGATGTGCAAAGTATTCAAGCGTTTGGTGAACAAGTGATCAGCGAGATGTGCGAACGCCTGCTCGACGGCGGCGCACCGGGACTGCACTTCTACACCTTGAACCAGTCCGAACCGAGCCTGGCCATCTGGAACAACCTGAAGTTACCGCGCTGATTCACCTGCCTGTAACCGCTGCCGCACGCTGCAGGGGCGAGAGCGGTTACAGGATGGGTGCGCTTGATGAGTACAAAACCGTTGAGCAGCATGAAATCGGCGCGCTGTGAATGCTCTGTTATACTCCGGGCTTTCCGCCAGGCTTACGCCCGGCCGCTCGTCCTTGTACAAGGCATTCAACCCCGCTACTGCGCAGCATCTGCCAGCGCGAGCGGTGCGAATGGACCTTCAGGACCGAAGCAGGACCGGACGGGATTGCGTCTCCTATAAACGCCATTCACGCCAGGCAAGACTATCCCTTTGGGCAAAGCCCTAACTAGAACAGGATTACTCATGTCCTTTGCTTCCCTCGGTCTCTCCGAGGCTTTAGTCCGCGCCATTGAAGCAGCGGGCTATACCGAGCCTACTCCGGTGCAACAGCGGGCCATTCCCGCCGTGTTGCAAGGTCGCGACCTGATGGTTGCGGCTCAGACAGGTACTGGTAAAACCGGCGGCTTCGCTCTTCCGATTCTGGAAAAGCTGTTTCCCAATGGCCACCCAGACAAATCCCAGCGTCACGGTCCACGCCAACCACGCGTATTGGTCCTGACGCCTACCCGCGAACTTGCTGCACAGGTCCACGAGAGCTTCAAGCTTTATGCCCGTGACCTTAAGTTCGTCAGCGCCTGCATCTTCGGCGGCGTTGGCATGAACCCGCAGGTTCAAGCCATGTCCCGCGGTGTCGACGTACTGGTGGCGTGCCCCGGTCGTTTGCTCGACCTGGCTGGCCAAGGCAGTGTTGACCTGTCCCACGTTGAAATCCTGGTGCTCGACGAAGCTGACCGGATGCTCGACATGGGCTTTGTTCATGACGTGAAAAAAGTCCTCGCACGTCTGCCGACCAAGCGTCAAAACCTGCTGTTTTCGGCGACGTTCTCCAAAGACATCACCGATCTGGCCGGCAAGCTGCTGCGCAACCCTGAGCGTATTGAAGTCACTCCGCCGAACACCACGGTCGAGCGTATCGAACAGCGCGTTTTCCGCCTGCCTGCCAGCCACAAGCGTGCCTTGCTGGCGCACTTGATCACGGCCGGTGCATGGGAACAGGTGTTGGTCTTCACCCGTACCAAGCACGGTGCCAACCGTCTGGCTGAATACCTGGACAAGCATGGCCTGAGCGCAGTCGCGATCCACGGCAACAAGAGCCAGAACGCACGCACCAAAGCCCTGGCCGACTTCAAGGCAGGCACCGTTCGTATTCTGGTTGCGACCGATATCGCGGCACGCGGCCTGGACATCGATCAGTTGCCGCACGTGGTCAACTTCGAGCTGCCAAACGTTGATGAAGATTACGTTCACCGCATCGGACGTACCGGCCGTGCCGGTCGCTCGGGCGAAGCGATCTCGATGGTTGCGCCGGACGAAGAAAAACTGCTGAAAAGCATCGAACGCATGACCAAGCAGAAAATCGCCGACGGCGACCTGATGGGTTTCGATGCCAGCACGATTGAAGCTGAAAAGCCTGAAGTCCGTGAACGTCCGGATGTGCGTAACCCGCGCAACCCACCGCGTGGCCCTCGCGGCGACGGTCCTAATGGCGGCGGTGGCGGCCGTAAGGACAAAGGCAAGGACAAGGGTAAAGAGAAGCCTGCCGCAGCCCGTGGCGAACGCCCGGCCCGCGAGCACAAACCGCGTGAAGGCACACCGGCGCGTGAACCGCGTCAGCAAGCGGCCCCTTCGATCCCGCGCCCGGACGCCAACCGTGCGCCGGACGAGTTCCGTGACGACGATGTGGACAACTTTGGTAACCGTGCTGATTACGTCAGCCCGTACCAGAACAAAAACAACCAGAGCCGTGGTCGTCGTCCGGGCGCTCCGGCGCAAGGCACGGGCGCTGCTCCGGCCGGTCGCACCGGTGGTCGCCAGAACGGTCCCCGCACCGGCACAGGCGCCAGCACCGGCACGCCGCCTGCCAAGCGCAGTGGTCCGCGCAACGGCGCTCCGCGTGACGGTCAGGCCCGTCGCGAGAACCGTCCGGCCCGTGATGATCGCCAGGAGCCAGCCGTTAAAGGCCCTCGCGAGAATCAGCCGAAGATCATGCACAAAGAGTCGAAAAGCGACCGCTTCCCGACACCGGAGCAGCTCGATCAACTGCCGAACCGTCCTCGCGGTGAGAAGCCAGCCTTGCTGACCCGCAATCGCTGAGTGACTGCCGAATAAAAAACGCCCTCCATCGCATGATCGGGGGGCGTTTTTTTGTGCCGCTAAAAGTGCCTTCGCCCCCGCCTTTTCCTGTTTATGCGAGCGAATTCATTCAGCCTTCTTGCCCTCCAGACAAGGATCAGGGTGAAGACACCCTTAAATCCCTGGCACAAAAAAACGCCCCGACTCTCGCAAGTCGGGGCGTTTTTCTCAGCCGTGTGAACGGGCTATTACTTGTTCTTTGTACCTTCCAGCGAGATGTCGAGGTTCAGGGTCTGAGACGTAGGGCCCGGGCCTTTGATGCCGAAATCGTTCAGGTTCAGGGTCGTGGTGGCGTTGAAGCCAGCACGTTCGCCGCCCCATGGATCCTTGCCCTCGCCGTTGAACGTTGCCTTGAACGTTACGGGCTTGGTCACGCCGTGCAGGGTCAGGTCACCGGTGACGTCAGCTGTTTTTTCGCCAGTCGGAACGACTTTGGTCGAAACGAACTCGGCATCCGGGTACTTGCTCACGTCCAGGAAATCTTTGCTGGCGATGTGCTTGTCACGCTCAGCGTGGTTCGACCACAGGCTGGCTGTTTTCAGGGTCACGTTGATTTTGCTGTCAGCAGGCTTGGCAGCATCCCACGAGAATGTGCCCTTCCAGTCTTTGAACGTCCCGTGAATGAAGCTGTAGCCCAGGTGGCTGATTTTCCAGTCGATAAAGGCGTGCTGACCTTCTTTGTCGATGGTGTAGTCAGCAGCCATTGCCTGGCCAGCGGACAACAGCGCTGTACCCAGTGCCAAAGCGGCGAGAGTCTTTTTCAACATGCGTTCTATTCCTTTTGAGTTGAGGTTGAACATCAGGCTTTGCGTCCCAGCATACGAGTCAGGGTCGCATCACGATCGATAAAGTGGTGCTTGAGAGCGACTAGACCATGTAATCCGGCAAAGATCACCACGGTCCACGCCAGGTACAAATGCACGACACCGGCAACATCCGCCTGATCAGGCAGATTTGTAATCAGTGCCGGTACTTCAAACAGACCGAATACCGGGATGCCAACGCCTTCGGCGGTAGAAATCAGGTAACCGGCGATCATTACGGCAAACAAACTTAGATACAAAAAGCCATGGCCGAGCGTGGCGCCAATGCGTGTGGCACGGCTGTAAGTGGCCAGTGCTGGTGGTGCCGGGCTGATCCAGCGCCACACCACGCGAATGACCATCAAGGCCAGGAGCGTCAAACCGATGCTTTTGTGCAGGTCGGGGGCTTCCTTGCGCCACGGGCTGTAATAGTCGAGCCCGACCATCCATAAGCCGAGTGCAAATAAGCCGAACACGGCCAGGGCAACAAACCAATGCAAGAAAACACTGACCGCACCGTAGCGAGTAGAAGAGTTGCGTAGCTGCATTGCCAACATCCTGTAGGAACTTGGGCCTAAGACTAATCGTTTACCTATCGAATGAAAGCGCATTTTTTCGCTGGAAGGTATCGATAAATACGATCTGTAGCCTGTGAGGAAGGCATTAAGAAAACATTAACGATGATTCATGACTCCACTGCGACGGCGTTCGTCAGCACACCATAGAAGCGATACGTGTTGTTGCAAGCGCAATGACTTGTTACGAACTCGCGCATTGCATAGGCTTGCGCGATTGTTTGCCCGCACACGCCGGGAGCCAGCGCCAGGAGAGTGGAAATGGGCCTGAATAATCAGTGGATGCAGCGCGATTTAGCCGTTTTATGGCATCCCTGCACCCAAATGAAAGATCACGAGCAATTACCGTTGATCCCGATCAAGCGCGGTGAAGGCGTGTGGCTCGAAGACTTCGAAGGCAAGCGTTATCTGGATGCTGTGAGTTCCTGGTGGGTCAATGTGTTCGGGCACGCCAACCCTCGCATCAACCAACGCATCAAGGATCAAGTCGATCAGCTGGAGCACGTAATTCTGGCCGGGTTCAGCCATCAGCCAGTGATCGAGCTGTCGGAGCGACTGGTGCAGATGACGCCAGAAGGCCTGACGCGCTGTTTCTATGCCGACAATGGTTCGTCCTGCATAGAAGTTGCGCTGAAGATGAGCTTTCACTACTGGCTCAACCGTGGCCAGCCAAACAAAAAGCGTTTCGTGACCCTGACGAACAGTTATCACGGCGAGACCATGGCAGCGATGTCGGTGGGCGATGTGCCGCTGTTCACTGAAACCTACAAGGCGCTGCTGCTTGACACCATCAAGGTGCCCAGCCCCGATTGCTATTTGCGTGCGGACGGCATGAGCTGGGAAGAACACTCGCGCGTGATGTTCATGGCCATGGAACAGACACTGGCCGAGCACCACGCCACCGTGGCAGCCGTCATTGTCGAACCGCTGATTCAGGGGGCGGGCGGCATGCGCATGTACCACCCGGTGTACCTCACGTTATTGCGTGAAGCGTGCGACCGTTATGGCGTGCACTTGATTCACGACGAAATCGCGGTGGGCTTCGGTCGCACCGGCACGATGTTCGCGTGTGAGCAGGCAGGCATCACCCCGGACTTCCTGTGCTTGTCCAAGGCATTGACGGGCGGTTATTTGCCACTGGCTGCCTGTGTGACCACGGATGAGGTCTACAGCGCCTTCTACGACGACTATCCGACCCTGCGCGCTTTCCTTCATTCCCACAGTTACACCGGCAACCCGCTGGCGTGTGCGGCGGCATTGGCCACGCTGGATATCTTCGAACAAGACAACGTTATCGAGAACAACAAAGCCCTGGCACAGCGTATGGCCAGTTCGACGGCGCATCTGGCGGACCATCCGCATGTCTCGGAAGTGCGTCAGACCGGTATGGTTCTGGCCATCGAAATGGTCCAGGACAAGGCCAGTAAAACGGCATACCCGTGGCAGGAGCGTCGTGGGTTAAAAGTGTTCCAGCATGCGTTGGAGCGTGGCGCGTTGTTGCGTCCGCTGGGCAGCGTGGTGTATTTCTTGCCGCCTTACGTGATAACCCCGGAGCAAATCGACTTTCTGGCCGACGTAGCCAGCGAAGGCATCGACATCGCGACCCGCAGTGATATCCGCGTGGCTGTGCCGGCGAATTTCCATCCGGACTTCCGCGACCCGGGCTAGGGTTATTTTCTTCGGGCGCGCACGTTCGCGCCTGAAGCGCACACTTTTCAGAGAAAACACATGAGATTGTCCCGTTTCTTCATCGATGCCCCATTGAGCCTCGGTGAGCATGAATTGCCTGAAGCCCAGGCGCATTACATTGGCCGCGTGCTGCGCATGGCCGAGGGCGATGCCCTGCAAGTGTTCGACGGCTCGGGTCACGAGTTCCTGGGGCGTTTGCTGGAAGTCGGTAAAAAGCGCGTGCGCGTGGTGCTGGAAGAGACCTTCGCCGGGCAAGTCGAGTCGCCGCTGGCGATTCACCTTGGCCAAGGGTTGTCCCGTGGTGAGCGCATGGATTGGGCGATTCAGAAAGCCACGGAACTGGGGGTCAACGAGATCACGCCGATCATGAGCGAACGCTGCGAAGTGCGGCTCAAGGACGAACGTGCAGACAAACGTCTGGCTCACTGGCGTCAGGTGGCTATCAGTGCGTGCGAGCAATGTGGGCGTTCGCGGGTGCCGGTGATTCATTCGCCCGTGCTGCTTAATGACTGGATTAACAACACGCACGCCGACCTCAAGCTGGTGTTGCACCCGGTGTCCGAGCCGCTGGCCAGCCATGCCAAGCCTTCGCGCCTGGCGTTTCTGATCGGTCCGGAAGGCGGGTTGACCGACAATGAAGTCGATCAGGCCCAGGCGGCGGGTTATCAACCGGCGCGCCTTGGCCCTCGGGTATTGCGTACCGAAACCGCCCCGGTGGTGGCGCTGGCCGTGGCTCAGCAGTTGTGGGGCGATTTCTGACGCTGACGCGTTGAGCAGTTACATCGACACGAAGAAGAAGCTGACGATCAGCCCCATGCCGATGAACCACACCAGTGAACGCAACATGGCCCAATCTGCCAGGTAACAAATGATGTACAGCAAGCGGCTGGTGATAAACAGCACGGCCAGTACATCAATCGTGACGGGTTGGGCGTTACCGACGATGTCAGCAATGATCACGGCAGCGGCAAACGCCGGGGTGACTTCGAAGCTGTTGAGTTGCGCGCTGTGAGCACGTTTGGCGAAACCGTCGAGGGTGTCGAGAAACGCGCGCGGGTCATGGTTTTGCCGGGGCCCGAATTTGCCGCCGCTGAACTTGGCCACCGCGGTACACACGTACGGCAGACACAAGGCAATCAGTACACACCAGAAGGCAACCGTCATTGGAATTTCTTTTTTAGAGTTTCATCACGAGCATGCCGATCAGCACCAGCCCACACGCTAAGAGTCTGGGGCCGCCAAAAGGTTCTTTGAGGTAGCGCATGCCGAACAGCACCACCAGCATCACGCTGACCTCACGCAAGGCCGCCGCCTCGGCAATCGAGCCCAGCTGCATCGCCCACAGCACCAGTGCATAACTGGTCAGCACGCAAACCCCGACGGCCAACCCCAACCGCCATTGCGTGCGCCAGAACAGCGTGAACGCGGCACGTTTGCGGGTGATGGCCAGCAGTGGGAACGGCCACGCGCTGATGAGCGTCAGCCACACCAGATAATCCAGCGGGTGCGGCCAGCGGCGTAACGCCTGACCATCAAGAAAGGTATAGCAGCCAATGCACAGGCCGATGAGCGCGACCACCGGCAGCATCGACCACGGCAGACGATCACCGCCGCCGCCTTGCCACAGCAGGCAGGCCATACCGCACGGTATCAGGAGAATGCCGATAATTTGCTGGCCGGTCAGCACTTCACCGGCAAAAATCAGGGTCAGTGTCAGCACCACCAAGGGCGAAAGGCCGCGCATCAGCGGGTACACCAGCCCAAGGTCTCCGACCCGGTAGGCGCGGATCAGCAGCACGCGGTACAGCAGTTCGAAGAGGGCAGACGCCAGAATCCACGGCCAGAGAGCCAGCGGCGGGAACGACACAAAGCCCACCAGCGCGGCGACCACCAGCAGTGCCACCGTGTCCATGCAGGCGATGACCAGCAGACGCTCGCCGCTGAACTTAATCAGGGTATTCCAGACCGCGTGCAACACAGCAGCGATCAACACCAACGACGTTGCCAGCACCCCGTGCTCCTTATGTGGTTGGACGATGGCTGTTTATACGTCAAACGTGCGTCGGCGCGCGCAGCGTTTGCGTGAACAAACGAATAATCGGGTGCCCCTTTGGTGGCTCCCAGGCGCTAGCTGACGGAGCATCATTAAGGACCCTAAACCCTGCAGGTGTTGCAACAAAGGACTCATGCCGTGGTCAATGCTGGCCAGGCGTTGCGTCGGTTTGTCACGCTCGGCAATGTGCCGCTCACGCCAGCTTTTGCATCAAACCAACGCCCGGCCTGACCGGAAACCCCTTCACTCCCGCCACCACAGGAACTCGGATGCTTGAGCTTGTTGCTGCGTTTATCTGTCTGACGTCGTTGCTGACGTATGTGAATTACCGTTTTATCGGCCTGCCGCCCACGATTGGCGTGATGGTCACCGCCCTTTTATTTTCTTTGCTGTTGCAGGGTTTGAGCGTACTCGGCTACCCGGGGCTCGAAGACCGCGTGCAACAGTTGATCGGCCAGATTGATTTTGGCGATCTGCTCATGAACTGGATGCTGGGCTTTCTGCTGTTTGCAGGCGCTTTGCACGTTAACTTCAACGACGTGCGCAGCTACCGCTGGCCCATTGGCTTGCTGGCCACGGTGGGGGTTTTGATCGCCACCACGGTGATAGGCAGCCTGGCGTACTGGATTTTTGGCCTCTTTGGCTGGCACATCAGCTTCCTGTACTGCCTGCTGTTCGGCGCGCTGATATCCCCCACCGACCCGATTGCGGTGCTCGGCGTGCTGCGGACCGCCAACGCATCAAAGCCCCTGAAAACCACCATCGTGGGCGAGAGTCTTTTCAATGATGGCACCGCGGTTGTGGTGTTCACCGTGTTGCTTGGCATTGTCCAACTGGGCGAAACCCCGAGCGTCAGCGCCACGGCCATGATGTTCGCCCACGAAGCCATTGGCGGCGTGGTGTTCGGCGGGCTGATCGGTTATCTGGTGTACCGGATGATCAAAAGCATCGAGCAGTACCAGATCGAAGTCATGCTGACCCTCGCGCTGGTGATCGGCGGCTCGGCCATGGCCAGTGAGCTGCATGTATCGGCGCCGATTGCGATGGTGGTGGCCGGCCTGATCATCGGCAATCTGGGTCGAAACAAAGCGATGAACGAGATGACCCGCCGTTACATGGACGGTTTCTGGGAGTTGCTGGATGACATGCTCAACGCGTTGCTGTTTGCGCTGATCGGCATGGAATTGTTGCTGCTGCCGTTCTCGTGGCTGCATTTGCTGGCTGCCAGTGCGTTGGCCGTGGCGATTCTGCTGTCACGCCTGCTGACCGTTGCCCCGGCCATTATGTTACTGCGCCGCTGGCGCGCCGTGCCCCGTGGCACCATCCGCATCCTGACGTGGGGCGGCCTGCGTGGCGGGGTTTCGGTTGCCCTGGCACTGGCGTTGCCACTCGGCCCGGAGCGTGACCTGATCCTGAGCATCACTTACATCGTGGTGCTGTCGTCGATCCTGTTCCAGGGCCTGACCATTGGCAAACTGGTGAGGCACGTGACCCAAGATGCGCCTGCCCCGGCTGAGGCCGACAGGGCGCATTAAGCCTGCGTGACCTTGTCTGCCGGTCACCGCTGCGTACCTGATGCGCGGCGGTGAATGCGCTTCGACGGCCTCGCTCGCCTGCAGCCTCGTCCACTCACAGCAATCATGTGCGACTAATCCTGCATCCTTGTGGGTGCTTCCCTACACGTTGACTACACTCAAACTCGTTTGGCTGAAGGTGCTTTCGGCAATGGCTTGAGTGCGCCTGTTCGTTCGGGTTTTCCTTACACACCCAATGTGCATATAACGGAAAGGGGAAAGGGATGAGTACATCTGCGGGTTATGCGTCACCCTCGGCAACGCCCAGGCGTCACGTGGGTGCTTATATTCTGATCGTCGCCGCGCTGGTTGCGCTGGTCATCACCGCGTGGCGTTTTTTCACGCCGCTGTCTGGTATTGATGGCTCGGGTGGCGCGATGACGGCGATGTTCGCTGAGCTGGTGATGGTTGTATTGGGGCTGTTACTGCTCAAGAGTCATGCGGGCGGGCTGCGAGGCTTTCTCCTGTTTTTGAGTTGGGCGGGGATTGTCGGGACCTTCATTGCAGCACTGTTTTTGCACGGGTGGTGGACTGCCGCCGTGCTGGCAGTAGGCGCAGTGGGTGTCGTGATTGAAACCTTCACCCCGGCCACCAGGAGCGCGTGACATGAATACAATGAAAAAACACCTTTTGAGCGCCCCGGCCCTGTGCATGCTGGCGGGACTTTCAACGGCCCAGGCTGAGACCTACACCGTACCTGCGCCGCTGCTCGCGCCGTCGAGCGTGTCGGCTGAAAGCGCGAAAATTCCGATCCCGAACGGCAAGGAATGGGACAGCTTTCACGGCCAGCTCAGCGCACAGAAGTACTCCCCCCTCACGCAAATCAATAAAGACAACGTCGGCAACCTGACCAAAGTCTGGCAGTACTTCACCGGGGACATGTCCACCGGCACGGGCAAAATCCCGCCGTCCGTCTGGTCGGCCACGCCGATCTTCGCCAATGACACCTTGTACATCGGCACGCCGTTTTACCGAATCATTGCCCTTGAACCCGAGACCGGGAAAGAAAAGTGGGTATTTGATACCAAGTCGCCTCTGGTGGCCGAGACCCAGCCTGCGTTGAAGTCCCGGGGCGTGGCTTATTGGCAAGAGAAAAACCCGCAAGCGGGCGTGGCCTGCCAGAAAGTCGTGTACCTGGGCAACATGACTGCACAACTGTATGCGGTGGATGCCGACACCGGTAAGCCGTGCGAAAGCTTCGGCAAAAACGGCGTGGTGGACATCAACCAATGGAACACCCTTAACGCCAAATGGCCGCTGTCGGTGCTGCAACCGCCAACTGTGATTGGCGACAAGCTGATCGTGGGCTGGGCCGGGAAAGACTGGGAATACGAGGTAGAGTCGCCAGGTTCGTTGTTTGCACTGAACGCCCGCACCGGTGAGTTGGAATGGGAGTTCAAGCCGATCCCGGAGGAGGAAGCGGGCAAAACCGGCACTGCCAATATCTGGACTGCCATGTCTTACGACCCGGCACTGGGCTTGCTGTACATCCCGGTGTCATCGCCGTCGCCCAACTACTGGGGTGGCAACCGCACCAAGCCGATTCCGCTGGGTACGTCTACCACAGCGCTGGATATCAACACCGGCAAAGTCGTCTGGTCGCGTCAGTGGGTTCACCATGACTTGTGGGATTACGACATCAACTCGGCACCGACGTTGATGGACATTACAGTCAATGGCAAACCGGTGGCCGCGTTGGTGCAGGCGACCAAGATGGGCTTCCTGTTCACGGTTGACCGGCGCACAGGTGAAGACGTGTGGCCGATCGAGGAACGTCCGGTGCCACAGGGCGATGCCGATGGCGAAGTGTACTCACCGACCCAACCATTCCCGACCAAGCCTGCGCCGCTAATGGACCAGTCCAAGAAACCGGCAATCTGGAAAGTCGCGGACATCGTTGGCTTGGGCCAGTGCTCGAAGATGTGGGACGGCCTGGAATACAACGGCATGTACTCGCCGCCCGCGACCAAAGGCAATGGCGTGCTCGCGTACCCGGATAGTGCGGGCGGGGTGCAGTGGGGCGGGGTTGCGTTTGACCCGGTTAACCAAGTGGCCATCGTGAACACCTCGCACATCGTGCAGATGATCAAGCTGTGGGACCGTGCGGCGTACGACAAACAGCCCAAGGAAGCCGGCAACGAAAACGGTTTCTACCCGCAAATCGGCGCGCCGTATGGCATGTCGCTGCTGAACGCGCAGAACTGGGCAGGCATGCCGTGCTGGGCGCCGCCGTTCGGTGAAATCGTGGCCCTGGACATGCGCACCGGTGACGTGAAATGGCGTCGCCCGATGGGCGCGGTTCAGCAGTGGGGCTGGTACATGCCTGAAGACATGGGGTCACCCACCATTGGTGGCCCGGCAGTGACGGCGGGCGGGGTGATTTTCATCGGTGCTTCGATGGACGCCAAAGTCCGTGCCTACGCGCTGGATGACGGCAAGGAGTTGTGGTCCGACATTGTCATGGCTCCTGCGGTGGCCAACCCGGCGGTCTACGAATACAAAGGCCGTCAGTACGTTGCCTTTGTGGCCGGTGGCAACTCGATCCTCAAGGATCAAGTGGGCGATCAGGTGGTGGTGTACGCCTTGCCGAAGTAATGCTGCGTACGCGGTAGCTGCCGTCAAGCTGTGAGAGGGTTGAGGTTTAAACGCTCGCAGCTTGCGGCAGGGACTGCGGTTACAGCGACAAACGCTGCAACTGTTCGTTGGCGTGTTGCGCGAACAATTGCAGCAACCCCTCCAGCGTATGCGGACCCGGTTCGTCGGCACGGGTCAGTGCGTACAGCGTAATGGGCAACGCAGGCGTCAGCGGCCGTATTCGTGTGCTGTCGCGTGAAGCCCCCAGTGCGGTGAACGGGTCAATCACAGCCAATCCCGCCCCTGATTCCACCATTGCGCTGGCCAATGAATAGGTCTGCACCGCGAGCCTGATACGTGGCGGCGGTTCGACGGCTTGCAGGTAACGTTCAAACCGCGCAAACAACGGGTCGGCGCTGCTCAAGCCAATCAACGGCGCATTCGCCAATTCATCCAGTTTCAGCGGCAAGCCGAGGTCTGTTTCGGGCCAGTAGCCCCGTGGGGCCAGTGCCACCAGCACACCGTGGGCCAGCGCTTGCGCCTTGAGGCCAGGATGCTCGGGTTGCTTGAAGGTCAGGGCAACGTCGAGCTCGCGCATCAGCAGGTTTTGCACCAGTTCTCGGGTATGAGCGCTGGCCAGCTCGCAGTGGATATCGGGATAGCGTTGCGTCCATTCGCGGATCACGGGCGGCATCAGCGACAGCGCCAGTGCCGGGGTACTGCCAATACGCAAGCGATGACCAGGCTCACGGCGCAAGCTTTCGGCCAGTCGCTGCACGCCTTGCAGGCTTTCGGTGACTTTATCGACCTCGCGCTCCAGCAGTAGCGCCTCAGGCGTGGGCTGGAGTTTGCCGCGTACCCGCAGGAACAGGGCAAATCCCAGTTGCAATTCGGCATGCTGTAAGACTTTGCTCACCGCCGGTTGCGAGACGTGCAGCAACTGGGCAGCGGCGCTGACCGAGCCGGTTTGGCGGATGGCCTGAAAGACCTCGATATGTCGCAAACGCATGGCAGTAGTCCATAACCTTTGTTTATGGGATGAGCATCTTTATTCATTATTCATGCCCTGTCATCTGCCCCTAATCTGAAGGCCGCATAACTTTGGGTTAAGGACTGACATGGCACAGCAGGTTTGCATCATCGGTGGCGGCGTCATCGGGCTGGCAACAGCGTATGCGCTGGTGCGCGAAGGTTTTGACGTCACGCTGATCGAAGCCCAGACCCGCCTCGGTAGTCAGACCAGCTTCGCCAATGGCGGGCAGCTGTCGTATCGCTATGTGGCGCCCCTGGCCGATGCCGGGGTGCCCTGGCAAGCCATGGGCTGGATGCTGCGCGCCGATTCACCTCTCAAACTTCGCCCCCGCATGGACCCGGCTCAATGGCGTTGGCTGGCTTCGTTCGTCGGTGCTTGCCGCGGCTCCGTCAATCAGCGCAACGGTGCGCATCTGTTGCGTCTGGCGCTGCTCAGTCAGGCCACGTTGCAGCAATGGCGCGAAGACGATCACCTTGACGGCTTTGAATGGCGACGCAATGGCAAGCTCGTGGCTTTTCGGGAGCCCGCGCACTTCCACAAAGCCCGGCAAAACGTTACCCACAGTTCCTTTCAACAGGCGCTGTCAGCCAGCGAGTGCGTAGCGTTGGAGCCGGGTTTGCTAGGCGCTCCGTTTGTCGGCGGCATTTACACCCCGGACGAAGAGGTGGGCGACTGCCATCTGTTTTGTCAGCAGTTGGTGGCGCGCTTGCAAGCCTCTGGCCGCTGCACGTTTATGCTGGGCAAAACCGTGACGCGTCTCGTGCACCATCAGGGTGCCGTGACGGCGGTCGAGATGGGCCATGACGTACTGCCGGTCAGTCAACTGGTGCTGGCGGCGGGCCATAACAGCCCCGCCTTGCGCCTGCCCGGTCTGGAGTTGCCGCTGTACCCGCTCAAGGGCTACAGCCTGACCCTGCCGCTGGCCAATGTGAAAAAAGCCCCGCAGGTGAGCATCACCGACTACGACCGCAAGATTGTGTACGCCCGCATTGGCGAGCAGTTGCGGATCGCGGCGATGGTCGACATTGTCGGATTTGACGCAGCGCTGGACCCCAAGCGCCTGGCTCAAATGCGCCAGTTGGCGCACGGCACCTTCCCCGAAGCAGGCAATTATGACGACGCCATCGAGTGGGCTGGCATGCGCCCTGCAACGCCGACCGGTGTGCCGATTCTGGGGGCCAGCGGTTATCGCAACTTGTGGCTCAACCTGGGGCATGGCGCACTGGGCTTCACGCTGGCCTGTGGCAGTGGCCGGTTGCTGACCGAGTTGATCGCACAGCGCCAACCTTCCATCGACATGCAAGGCCTTGCGCCCCATGCCGCTTGAATCTGTACCTACAACAAGGAACCACCCGATGACGATTCACCGAATTAACAGCAATGACCGTTTGAGCGCCGCCGCGACGTTTGAGGCGCTGGTGTTTTTGTCCGGGCAAGTTCCCACGCAAACTCAAGACATTGCCGCGCAAACCGAAGAAGTACTCAGCAAAATCGATGCTCTGCTAGCCGAAACAGGCAGTGACAAAGACCACATCCTAAACGCCACGATCTACTTGCAAAACATCCAGCGTGATTTTGCGGCCATGAATGCGGTGTGGTCGGCCTGGCTGTCGGCTGGCAAGGCGCCGACCCGTACCACGCTGCAAGCCGAGCTGGCGCGGCCCGAAGTGCGGGTGGAAATCAGCGTGATTGCTGTACGTCGTTAATCTGTTTTAAAGGGGAAATAAGAAGATGAAAAAACTCACCTTGATCAGTTGCACGCTGGGCCTGTTGATCAGCCAGGCAGTCTGCGCCAATGACGTGCCGTTGCAGGGCACTATGAAAAAGATTTCGGATTCGGGGCGCATCACCCTCGGCTATCGGGACGCTTCGGTGCCCTTCTCTTATGTTGGCGACAACTCGGGTAAGCCCATGGGGTACTCCGTGGAGCTGGCGAATAAAATCGTCGAAAACGTGCAAAAGAAGCTGGGCGACAAGCCCTTGAACATCAAATACAACCTGGTGACGTCGCAAACCCGCATCCCGCTGGTGCAAAACGGCACAGTGGATCTGGAATGCGGTTCAACCGGCGTGACTGCCGAGCGTCAGAAGCAGGTGGCGTTTTCCTACGGGTTTATCTACGTCAAAGGCCAGTTGTTGACCGCCAAGGACAGTGGCATCAAGGGGTTTGATGATCTGCGCGAGAAAAACGTAGTGACCACTGCGGGCACCACCAATGAGCGTTTTATTAAAAGCTACAGCGCCGATCACAAAATGGGCATGAACGTCATCAGCGCCAAGGACCATGGCGAAGCGTTCAAAATGCTGGAAACCGGGCGCGCCGTGGCGTTTTACATGGACGACGCGCTGCTCTATGGCGAACGCGCGAAGGCCCGTGACCCGCATAACTGGGTGGTAGTGGGTGACGAGCAATCGCGTGAAATCTACAGCTGCATGGTGCGCAAGGACGACCCGCAGTTTTTGGCTGTGGTGAACCAGACCCTGGCCGACCTGTACAGCTCGGGTGAAATCACCGGGATTTACCAGCGCTGGTTTGAGCAACCGATCCCGCCCAATGGCCTGAACCTTGAGTTCCCGATGACGGCAGAACTCAAGCAAATCATCGCCAAGCCGGTGAGCGATCCGGTGGAGTAAGGCCTTTACGTCGCTGTCGAGTGGCGCCCGTGAATGCTCGCCAGCGACTACAAAGGGTGGCGTGGGGCCTGTTTTATTCAGGCAGTGCCGCGCCTTTAGGCCACAGCAGCCAGATATTGCCCTTTTGCTTCATGTCACCGGCCAACTTGCCGGCTTCCGGGCCTGTACCGACGAAGAAGTCGGCGCGAACTTCGCCCGCAATCGCTCCGCCCGTGTCCTGAGCCGCTACCGGGCGTACGATCGGTTGACCGTCGGCTTGAGTCGTCGACAGCCAGAGCAGACTACCCAATGGAATCACCTTGCGGTCAACGGCTACGCTGTAGCCTGCGGTCAGTGGCACATTCAACGAGCCGCGCGGGCCTTCGTTGCTGTCGGGGTTCTGGGTGAAAAACACATAACTGGGGTTGCTCGCCAGCAGTTCGCTGACACGCTCAGGGTGTGCCATCGCCCAGGCGTGAATGGTGCCCATGGTTACGTCTTCTTTTTTCAACTCGCCCTGTTCCACCAGCCAGCGGCCAATCGGCTTGTACGGATGACCATTCTGGTCGGCGTAGCCGATGCGAAGTTGACGGCCGTCATCCAGTTGCACGCGGCCAGAACCCTGAATTTGCAAAAATTGCAGGTCCATCGGGTCGGTCAACCACGCGATGACAGGCGCGTTCAGGCCTTGGGCATTGATCGTGGCTGCCGTGTCGTAGGGTTTAATGACACGGCCTTCAAGGCGCCCGCGCAGACGCTTGCCCTTGAGTTCCGGGTAGAGGCTGTCGAGGTTGACCACGATCAGGTCGGAAGGCACGCCATACACCGGCACCTTGGCCACCTCGTTGGCCGCCAGGCTGCCGGGGTAGACGGGTTCGTAATAACCGGTAATCAGGCCATCGCTGCTGCCTTGCGCGGAACGCAGGCTGTAGACATCGAGGTGGGTTTGCAGAAAATTGCTGATCTCGGCCACGCTCGGGCTGGCCGGTAACTGGGCGGCCTCGCTGCAGATTCCCCCCCAGTTGGCGTCGGCCTTGAGCCGGGTGCATGCACTGCGCCAAGAGGCGAAGCCGCCCTGCAGATCAGCGCCGGTCACCTCTGGCAACGCACTCCAGTCCGCTTTGCTGTACGTGGTGTGCGGGGCTTCAGGTTGTTTGGCATCCTGATCGGTGCCGTTGCAGCCGGCCAGCAACATAACAACGGGCAGCGCCCACACCAGTGGCTTTAAAAGACGACTCATCTGCGATGTTCCTTTACGGTTGCCGAGGTTCAAGAACCGTCCAGGCAATCCTTATATTCAATAGGGGTATTGGTCTTTACAGGTGACACGAGGATACTGGCGACCGAATTTCGTGATGTGAAGCGACCATGACTCTGAAACGATTGACTGTTGTACTGCTGGCCTGTCTGACGCTGTCGGCGTGTGGCGGGGTTGATCCCAATTCGCCGCTGGGCCAGCGTAAAGCGATTTTCAAGCAAATGCTCAAGACCAGTGAAGACCTGGGGGGCATGTTGCGTGGGCGAATTCCGTTCGATGGCCCGCGTTTTACCGAGGGGGCGGTCAAACTCGATGCGTTGGCCCATGAGCCGTGGAAACATTTCCCGAAGGTCAAAGAGTCTGACCAAACCAGCGCAACCGATGATGTGTGGCAGAAACAGGCCCGTTTTCAGGACTTGGCCCGTCAACTGGAAGCCGCCACGGGTGAGTTGGTGATTGCCAGTCAGGTTCAGCCATACAAGGCCAGCAGCCTTGCGCCAGCTGTGCAGAAAGTCGAAGACACGTGCAGCGCGTGTCACAAGGAATTCCGTAACCACTGACCATGCCTTCAATCAACAGCCCCTCTCCCTGAGGGAGAGGGTTGTCGTGACAGGGCCGAAGGCTTACTTGTCGAGTTGGTCCAGTGCTTCCTGCAGTTCTTTGCGCGACTCAGCCAGCTTGTCTTTGCGCTTGTTGATCTTCTCCGGGTCGCCTTTCTTCATGGCCTTGTCCAGATCGGCCTGACGCTGGCTGACTTCGTGCTTGGCCTCAAGAACCTTGTTCTCACGTTCTTTCTTAAGGCTAGCGTCAGTGCAATTGGCTTTGACTTCACTCAGGGCTTTTTCCAGACCGGCGATCTGGCCGCTGTTGTTGTGAGCCCGCGCGTACTCAAGCTGAGTCTCGATGTTTTTGACCTTGGCAGCGCAACCAGTCAGTTCAGGCGCTGGATCAGCGGCCATGAGCGGGGCAGCCATCAGGCCGCAAACAGTGAACAGGGCGAGCGGTGAAAGAAATTTCATAAATAGCTCCATAACAAAAAGTAACAATACACACAGTTCAAAGATGCGAAACGCAGCATGGGTCCGGCAACGGACTGAAGCAGGCTAGTCGAACCCCGCCACTTCAGCAGCCCGTAATGCATCCCCTATCGCCCGTACATTCGGGTCTTGCAGGAACGCACTCAATTGTTCGGCACGACGCGGACCGATGCCCGGTTCTGCTAACCACGCTTCAGTGTCACGTGCCACCAGCGCCTGCCATGACTGACCCAAAGGTGCGTCACCCGTGGGCGGTAGACCGATTGCTTTGACCCAGCGTTCGAACGATTGTTGCCGGGCGGCCTGCAAACTGGTCAATAAACGTACGCTGCTGCGCTCGCCGAAGCCCGCAATGTTAACAAGCCGGGAAGCATCCAGGGTCAACCAATCCGTCAGGCTGTTGATTTGTCCGCTCTGGATCAACGTTTTCCAGGTTCCGGGGCCGACAGACGGCAGGGCCAACCCATTCTTTCGGCTTAACCCGTTCAGGCGCGCCAAAAATTGGCTTTCGCAGCCCGGCGTGGGTTGCCAGCAGCTCAGGGTGTGGAAGTTGTGGGGGTTGGGGGCGTTCACTTCAAGGCGCTCCGGCGCGCGCAACGCGACACTGTCCAGGCGTGGGATGGTCATGCCTGCGAGACTGATCGCCACATGGTCGCCGGGACGAATATCAAGCTGTTGCCAACGTTTCAGGGAGCCGACGCTGATGCGTTTGATTCGCCGGTCGTCGAGCGTCACGGGGGTTAGCTCAAGCATGGGCGTAATGCGCCCGGTGCGCCCGATGTTGAACGCGACACTGCGTACTTCACTGACGGCTTGTGCGTGAGGGTATTTCCAGGCGACGGCCCAGTTCGGCGGTTTTGCCTGCCAGCGCCTGGCGTCCGGGCGTTCGCTCTGGCGCAACACCACACCATCTGTGGCAAACGGCAACGCTGTGGTGTACCAGTGCTGGCGCCAATCCCGTGCTTGTTCGAAGCGTTCCACGGGCTGACTGTAGGTTTGGCTGTCGACAAACCCCAGATCGCTCAGGTGCTGTAAACGCTCGGTTAGCGTGGCGGGGCCGTCGGGCCAGTCCCAGACAAATAAACCGATGCGCTCGGCGTGTTCAGGCGTGAGCGCATGGCGCGCCATCAACCCTGCAACCAGGCTGCGCGCATTGAGGCTGCCAGAGGTCGCTTGCACATGATCAGGCAGGCGCCAATAAAGCTCGCCTTGCAGCACCCGGTCCACCGGTTGCGGCAAGGTACGGGGAATTGCGTCAAGGGTAAGGGCCGAGGCAGTCCAGTCCTGACCTTTCTCCCCGTCCCCCCGGCTGATCACTTGCTCCAGTTGTCCCTGTCGATAGGTCAGCGTCACGGCCACGCCGTCTACCTTGGGCTGTACCCACACACCCTGGCGGCTGTTTATCCAGCCTTTGACGGCTTGTTCACTGCGCAGTTTGGCCAGTCCGGTGTGGGCTACCGGGTGCTGGATTTTTCCGCGGGCTGTGTGCAGGGGGTGACGGGAAGGGGGCGTGTTCAGGCAGCGCCGCCAGTGTTCCAGTCGTGCGCGGGACTGGTCGTAAACAGCGTCCGTAACCAGAGAAATCCCTTGGCGGTGGTAGCTGTCGTCCCAGATACGCAGTTGCTGTTCGAGGCTGTCGAATGCCTGTTGGGCGCGGGGCTGCGGCCACGAGGGACAGGTCTGCGCGTAGGTGTTGAAGGTGAAGCAGGCGAGTGCAAGCCCGCTAAAAAGACGAAGTGTGGCCAGCATCATGAGCGTCCTTGCCCGGGAAGAATGCTTAAGGCTAGTGCAGGCTGGTTGCCGTGCAGCGCGGGAGAATTACCGGGTGTTTCCAGGTGGGTATGCGCCCGTCAGCGAATACAAAAAAGCCCCGGACAGTCGCCTGTCCGGGGCTTTTGGATGCAGCAGGCTTACTTACACGCCAGCAGCAGCGCGCAGCTCTTCAGCGCGGTCAGTGCGCTCCCACGTGAACGTGGTGAAGGTGTCGTCGCCAACTGTTTTGGTTTGCGGCGTGCGGCCGAAGTGGCCGTAAGCTGCGGTTTCCTGGTACATCGGGTGCAGCAGGTCGAGCATTTTGGTGATCGCGTAAGGACGCAGGTCGAACACGTCACGTACCAACTTGATGATTTTCTCGTCAGAAATTTTGCCAGTGCCGAAGGTGTTCAACGAAATCGAAGTCGGTTGAGCGACGCCGATTGCGTAGGAAACCTGGATCTCGCAACGCTCAGCCAAGCCGGCTGCCACGATGTTCTTGGCCACATAACGACCGGCGTAAGCCGCCGAACGGTCAACCTTGGACGGGTCTTTACCCGAGAATGCGCCACCGCCGTGACGGGCCATGCCGCCGTAGGTGTCAACGATGATCTTGCGACCGGTCAGGCCACAGTCGCCCACCGGGCCGCCGATGATGAACTGGCCAGTCGGGTTGATGTGGAACTGGGTGTCTTTGTGCAGCAGTTCGGCAGGCAGCACGTGCTTGACGATCAGCTCCATTACGCCTTCGCGCAGATCGGCAGCGCTGACATCCGGGTTGTGCTGGGTCGACAGCACGATAGCGTCGATGCCCACTACCTTGCCATTGTCGTAACGGCAAGTAACCTGGGATTTCGCGTCCGGGCGCAACCAAGGCAGCAGGCCGGATTTACGGGCTTCGGCCTGACGTTGAACCAACTGGTGCGAGAAGGTGATCGGTGCTGGCATCAGCACGTCAGTTTCGTTGCTGGCATAGCCAAACATCAGGCCCTGGTCGCCAGCGCCCTGATCTTCAGGCTTGGCGCGGTCAACACCCTGGTTGATGTCAGGGGACTGCTTGCCGATGATGTTCATCACGCCGCAGGTTGCGCCGTCGAAGCCGACGTCAGAGCTGGTGTAGCCGATGTCGGTGATCACGTCACGAACGATCTGCTCCAGGTCAACCCAGGCCGAGGTGGTGACTTCGCCCGCGATGATCGCTACGCCGGTTTTCACCAGAGTCTCGCACGCCACACGGGCGAACTTGTCTTCAGCAATGATGGCGTCCAGCACCGCGTCAGAAATCTGGTCAGCGATTTTGTCCGGATGCCCTTCAGACACGGACTCGGAGGTGAAAATGGAGTATTCGCTCATCTCGACGGTTTCCTAATATTTACCGATGGTGAGTGTCGCCAGAAGGTCGCTGAAAGTGGCGGACCTGAATCTGGAAACCATTACGTAAGCCTACATAGAGGCTTTCCCCGGGAACGAGTCCCGCAGCGGTGGCCCAACGGGCCAGATCATCTTGTTCAAAACCTAGCCACAAATCGCCGCACGCCTCGCGGGCCCACGCCTGATTATGGCTACACAACTCTGTTACCAGCAGGCTACCGCCAGGTTGCAGCAAGGTGGCCAGTTGCTTAACTGCTTCAGCCGGTGCGGCGAAATGGTGCAGGACCATGTTCACAACCACGCAATCGACTTGAATCTGCGAACCGTTGAGCGCGTCGGCCAGGATCAGGCTGACGTTGTTCAGTGATTCGCGCTCACACACCTGACGTGCCAGTTCAAGCATCGCCGGGCTGTTGTCCAGTGCCGTGACCTGATGAAAGCGCCGAGCCAGGTCAGGCAAAAAGCTGCCATCGCCGGGGCCAACCTCCAACGCAGTAGCTGGCGCAGTGAAGCTCAACTTGTCGAGCAATGCCAATACGCTGTCCCGGTACTGCGGCAAGCCTGCAATCAGGTCTTGCTGGGCGCGAAATTTCTCGGCAATGCGCGAGAAAAAGTCTTGGCTAGCGGCAGCGCGTTGCCCGTGTACAGCGCTGATACGTGCCTGTACGTCAGCGGGCAGGGTCAGGTTGTCGACCTCTTCCAGCAGCGCGGCGTGCAACTTGCCGCCCAATTGTTCGGTGTGAGGCAGGGCGCGGCGATAAAAGATCGCGTTGCCTTCGCGCCGTGTGGCAACCAGCCCGGCCTGCGACAGCACCTTGAGGTGATGGCTCATGCCGGATTGGCCGGTGGCGAATATCTGTGTCAGCTCCAGCACACCAAATGAATCGTTGGCTAACGCGCGCAGCACATTCAGTCGCAGCGGGTCGCCTCCAGCCTTGCACAGGGCGGAGAGCTCATCGCAATCGTCATGGCGAATTGAAGGCACGCGTAAGTTCATGGGGTCGCAGTCTAGTTACCCCGTTCTGTCGTCGCAAGGCCAATATCAAAACATTTTGATATTGGTCGATAACTGGCACGTTTGTCGGACCGGTTAAGTGTAATGACGAGCGCCGCGGTCCAAACCTCAACAGATTGAACGGTTAAGCACAGGAAAAACGGCTCAAGTGACTATCTGTCATTGCCCGAGGGCGCTGCCTGAGGGAAAATGCTCGCCTTTTTTCCGATTCGTTTTTATTTATCAATTCCCAGGAGAACAGCGATGCCCAGCCGTCGTGAGCGTGCCAACGCCATTCGTGCACTCAGCATGGATGCCGTGCAAAAAGCCAACAGCGGCCACCCGGGTGCCCCGATGGGCATGGCGGATATCGCCGAAGTACTGTGGCGCGATTATCTGAAGCACAACCCGAGCAACCCGTCATTCGCTGACCGTGACCGCTTCGTGCTGTCCAACGGCCACGGTTCGATGCTGATCTACTCGTTGCTGCACCTGACCGGCTACGACCTGTCGATCGACGACCTGAAAAACTTCCGTCAGCTGCACAGCCGCACTCCGGGTCACCCGGAGCTGGGCTACACGCCGGGCGTTGAGACCACCACCGGCCCGTTGGGTCAGGGTCTGGCCAATGCCGTGGGTTTTGCCCTGGCAGAAAAAGTCATGGGCGCACAGTTCAACCGTCCTGGTCACACTGTTGTCGATCACCACACCTACGTGTTCCTGGGTGATGGCTGCATGATGGAAGGCATTTCCCACGAAGTCGGCTCGCTGGCCGGTACGTTGGGCTTGGGCAAACTGATTGCCTTCTATGACGACAACGGCATCTCCATCGATGGCGAAGTCGAAGGCTGGTTCACCGACGACACGCCAAAGCGTTTCGAAGCCTACAACTGGCAAGTGATCCGTAACGTCAACGGTCACGATCCGGAAGAGATCAAGACCGCGATTGAAACCGCACGCAAAAGCGACCAGCCAACGCTGATCTGCTGCAAAACCACGATCGGTTTCGGTTCGCCGAACAAGCAGGGCAAAGAAGATTGCCACGGTGCTCCGCTGGGCAACGATGAAATCGCCCTGACCCGCAAGGCACTGGACTGGAACTTCGGCCCGTTTGAAATCCCGGCCGAGATCTACGCCGAATGGGACGCCAAGCAAGCCGGTGCTGCCGTTGAGTCCGAGTGGGACCAGCGTTTCGCCGCCTATGCAGCCGAGTTCCCGGAGCTGGCGGCCGAGCTGTCCCGTCGCCTGAGCGGCGAATTGCCCGCTGACTTCGATGCCAAGGCCACTGCCTACATCAATGAAGTCGCGGCCAAAGGCGAAACCATCGCCAGCCGTAAAGCCAGCCAGAACACCCTGAACGCATTTGGTCCGTTGCTGCCTGAACTGCTGGGCGGTTCGGCCGACCTGGCCGGTTCCAACCTGACCCTGTGGAAAGGCTGCAAAGGTGTGTCGGCAGAAGATGCCAGCGGTAACTACGTGTACTACGGCGTACGCGAGTTCGGCATGAGCGCCATCATGAACGGCGTGGCCCTGCACGGCGGTCTGGTGCCTTACGGCGCAACCTTCCTGATGTTCATGGAATACGCCCGCAACGCCATCCGCATGTCGGCCCTGATGAAGCAGCGCGTGATCTACGTGTTCACCCACGACTCCATCGGTCTGGGTGAAGACGGCCCGACGCACCAGCCTATCGAGCAACTGACCAGCCTGCGCACCACGCCGAACCTGGACACCTGGCGCCCAGCCGATGCGGTGGAATCCGCAGCGGCCTGGAAGTTCGCACTGGAGCGTAAGGACGGCCCGTCGGCGCTGATCTTCTCGCGTCAGAACCTCAACCACCAAACCCGTGATGCCTCGCAAATTGCCGACATCAACCGCGGTGGTTACGTGCTCAAGGACTGCGCAGGCGAGCCTGAGCTAATCCTGATCTCGGCGGGTTCGGAAGTCGGCCTGGCGGTTCAGGCGTACGAGAAACTGACCGAGCAAGGCCGCAAGGTACGTGTTGTTTCGATGCCGTGCACCAGCGTGTATGAAGCGCAGGACGCAGGCTACAAACAGTCGGTTCTGCCGTTGCAGGTCAGCGCGCGGATCGCCATTGAAGCCTCCCACGCAGACTACTGGTACAAGTACGTCGGCCTGGAAGGTCGTGTGATCGGCATGACCACCTACGGCGAGTCGGCGCCTGCGCCTGCCTTGTTCGAAGAGTTTGGTTTCACCCTGGAAAACATCCTGGGTCAGGCTGACGAACTGCTGGAAGACTAATGCTCCACGCGGCGGCCTCTGGCCGCCGCGATCCCCTTAGTCGCTGCCGCAGGCACCCTTTTCCTTGAAGGGCCCGCGGTCCTGATCGCAGTCTTCGGCGGCGACGACAGGTTTTGAATAAGAGAACCCCATGCCTCAACCGCGTCCTTACAAAGTTGCACTCAACGGCTACGGCCGCATTGGTCGTTGCGTCTTGCGTGCGTTGTTTGAGCGGGGAGCTGCTGCCGGGTTTGAAATTGTTGCCCTGAATGATTTGGCCGATATGGCCAGCCTCGAATATTTGACGCGCTTCGACTCCACGCATGGCCGGTTTCCCGGCGAGATACGGATCGAAGGCGACTGCCTGCACATCAATGGCGACTGCGTGAAAGTGTTCCGCAGTGCCACTCCTGAAGGAATTGACTGGGCCGCGCTGGGCGTTGATCTGGTTCTGGAATGCTCCGGTGCCTACAACACCCGTACGGACGGCCAGCGTTTTCTCGACGCCGGAGCCCCCGCTGTTCTGTTTTCGCAACCGATGGCCAGCGAGGCAGATGCCGACGCCACCATCGTGTACGGCGTGAACCAGCACACCCTGACCGGCACCGAGCGGCTGATCTCCAATGCGTCCTGCACCACCAACTGCGGCGTGCCGCTGTTGCGTCTGCTGGATCAGGCGTTCGGTCTGGAGTACGTGTCGATTACCACCATTCACTCGGCGATGAATGATCAGCCGGTGATCGATGCGTACCATGACGAAGACCTTCGTCGTACACGTTCGGCGTTTCAGTCAGTGATTCCGGTGTCCACCGGTCTGGCGAAAGGCATTGAACGTTTGCTGCCGGAACTTGCGGGCCGAATTCAAGCCAAAGCCGTACGGGTTCCGACCTTGAATGTGTCGTGCCTTGATATCACCTTGATTACCGCGCGCGACACCAACGCGGTGGAAGTGAACCGCATGTTGCGCGAAGCCGCCACCAGCGGTCCGCTTAAAGGCCTGTTGGCGTACACCGAATTGCCCCATGCCAGCTGTGATTTCAACCATGACCCGCATTCAGCGATTGTCGATGCAAGCCAGACCCGTGTGTCCGGCCCCCGGTTGGTCAACTTGCTGGCCTGGTTCGACAACGAATGGGGCTTTGCCAATCGAATGATCGATGTGGCAGAGCACTATCTGCATGTAACTCACCCAAAAACCGTTCTCTAACATTAGAAACTCAGGAACTGCGACCCATGACCGTGTTGAAGATGACCGACCTCGATCTGCAAGGTAAGCGCGTACTGATCCGCGAAGACCTCAACGTCCCAGTCAAGGACGGTGTTGTCACCAGCGATGCGCGCATCCTTGCTTCGCTGCCGACCATCAAGCTGGCGTTGGAGAAAGGCGCGGCGGTCATGGTCTGCTCGCACCTGGGCCGCCCGACTGAAGGCGAATTTTCGGCCGAAAACAGCCTCAAGCCCGTGGCTGATTACCTGAGCAAGGCGCTGGGCCGTGAAGTGCCACTGGTCAGCGACTACCTCAATGGCGTTGACGTGAAAGCCGGCGACATCGTGCTGTTCGAGAACGTGCGCTTCAACAAGGGCGAAAAGAAGAACGCTGATGAACTGGCCAAGCAATACGCGGCCTTGTGCGACGTGTTTGTGATGGACGCTTTCGGCACTGCGCACCGCGCCGAAGGTTCGACCCACGGCGTGGCCAAGTTCGCCAAGGTTGCGGCTGCAGGACCGTTGCTGGCTGCCGAACTGGAAGCCCTGGGCAAAGCGCTGGGCGCCCCGGCCAAACCGATGGCTGCGATTGTCGCGGGCTCCAAGGTGTCGACCAAGCTGGATGTGCTCAACAGCCTGAGCCAGATCTGCGACCTGCTGATCGTGGGCGGCGGCATTGCCAACACGTTCCTCGCCGCAGCGGGCCACCCGGTGGGCAAGTCGCTGTACGAACCCGACCTGCTGGACACCGCGCGCGCCATCGCCGCCAAGGTCAATGTGCCGCTGCCGACCGACGTGGTCGTGGCCAAGGAATTTGCCGAAAGCGCTGAAGCCACCGTCAAGCTGATTGCTGACGTGGCAGAAGACGACATGATTCTGGACATCGGCCCGCAGACGGCTGCGCACTTTGCCGAGCTGCTGAAGTCATCCAAAACCATTTTGTGGAACGGCCCGGTGGGCGTGTTCGAATTTGACCAGTTTGGCAATGGCACCCAAGTGCTGGCCCACGCCATCGCTGACAGTGCTGCGTTCTCGATTGCCGGTGGGGGCGACACGCTGGCCGCCATCGACAAGTACGGTGTTGCTGACAAGATTTCTTATATCTCGACCGGTGGCGGCGCATTCCTGGAGTTCGTTGAAGGCAAGGTATTGCCTGCCGTGGAAGTCCTGGAAAGCCGCGCGAAAGCCTGAACGTGAATCAGGCCCTGAAAGGAAGCATGGACATGCTCAAGTTGTTACCGCTGTTGATGATTGCAGGCTTGGTGGCCGGTTGTTCCGGCTCGAACAAGCCAGCGCCTGAAGCGGCCACGCCTGAAGAGAGCGGCTGCTACCAGGCTGACTGGCAGGCGCAGAGCGTGCCATTGGTCAATAAACGATCAGGGCCTGAGGCACTTGAGAAATACGAGTCACCCACGCCTTCTAAAGAGCGCGGGTGCCCGTAACGCTTTGACCTGTAGGCGTTGCCGGTTCAGTGATGGGCTTTGAACAGACTGCGGCAACGACGACAGACGATGCTACTTACTCGCAGGCCGGTTACCCCCGATCTGCAAAAACTTGAATAGCAGCCGCCGCTCCGGCAGGCTTGCACGATTAACGACCCTCGTCCGGGAGAGACACGCACAATGGCACTTATCAGCATGCGCCAGATGCTGGACCACGCCGCCGAATTCGGCTATGGCGTTCCAGCTTTTAACGTCAACAACCTTGAGCAGATGCGCGCCATTATGGAAGCCGCTGACAAGACTGACTCCCCGGTGATCGTTCAGGCTTCGGCCGGTGCGCGCAAATACGCAGGTGCTCCGTTCCTGCGTCACCTGATCCTGGCCGCTATCGAAGAATTTCCGCATATCCCGGTGTGCATGCACCAGGACCACGGCACCAGCCCTGACGTGTGTCAGCGTTCGATCCAGCTGGGCTTCAGCTCGGTGATGATGGACGGCTCGCTAGGCGAAGACGGCAAGACCCCGACTGACTACGATTACAACGTGCGCGTTACTCAGCAAACCGTTGCGCTGGCTCACGCTTGCGGTGTGTCGGTAGAAGGCGAGCTGGGCTGCCTGGGTTCGCTGGAAACCGGTATGGCTGGTGAAGAAGACGGCATCGGCGCTGAAGGCGTTTTGGACCACAGCCAAATGCTGACCGATCCTGAAGAAGCCGCTGACTTTGTAAAACGCACTCAAGTGGACGCCCTGGCGATTGCCATCGGTACTTCCCACGGTGCGTACAAATTCACCAAGCCACCCACTGGCGACGTGCTGGCGATTGACCGGATCAAAGAAATCCACAAACGCATTCCGAACACTCACCTGGTGATGCACGGTTCGTCCTCGGTGCCGCAAGAGTGGCTGAAAATCATCAACGAATACGGCGGCGACATCAAAGAAACCTACGGCGTGCCGGTTGAAGAAATCGTTGAAGGCATCAAGCACGGCGTACGCAAAGTCAATATCGACACCGACCTGCGTCTGGCATCGACTGGCGCCATGCGCCGCCTGATGGCTACCAACCCGAGCGAGTTTGACCCGCGCAAATTCTTCGGCGCTACGGTGACGGCGATGCGTGATGTCTGCATCGCCCGTTACGAAGCCTTCGGCACCGCCGGTAATGCTTCGAAGATCAAGCCGATCTCTCTGGAAGCCATGTACCAGCGTTACCTGAAGGGTGAGCTGAACGCCAAGGTCAACTAAGACCTGCGCGACATGAAAAGCCCGCAGCGATGCGGGCTTTTTTGTAGGCGCTGACAGCCCATCGGGTGCAGGCGCGGGTGAGGTGGCTATAACGACTCAGGATCGACGCCATTGCCCCTGAGCAGTGCATCCACCAGCGAGCGGGTCATCTCGACAGAGTGCAGCATCGACCAGATCAGCCCGCGTTCGATGCCGCTGGCGCGTTCGGTGATCTCGTCCGAAACCTCTTCGGCGCTTTTAAGCATCATCGACATATGCTTCAGGGCCTCCAGCGCCCGCACATCACTGCGTACGGCGAAAGGCGAGGCCGGGCTGACCTCGGCGGCCTGGGTCGGGTTGAGTTCGTCCAGCGGGGCAGGCGTAGCGTTGAGGTCTTCAAGCAGGCGCCGAGTTGTTTCATCGTGCAGGTGATCGTCGCGCTTTTTCTTCATGTCGATTCCACTGGAAGCATCAATTGGGCCAGGCCGCTCGGCGACTCCAGAAGATAGCCCTGCGACTTTCAGTGCCGCAAGCAATGCCTGAGGGGATACCGCCATCTCAGAAGTGCCCTTCATTTACATAAGCAAATATCCCACTTTCGACCGAGGATGAGTCCGTTGATTCGCATCATTTAGACATCATCTGGCCTACCCCGACGTGACCAAAAGCCATGACTGTAGAGCCGCATTGCAGCTCAACGTTTTGCTCAAAGCGCGTTGTGGTCGATGTCCAGCTTGCTGAACGTGACTTGTCCACCTTCCTTGCTGTTGCCCGTGTTGTCTTGCACGTACACCCCAGCCTTGAAGTACAACGGTTTGTCGCGCCACGTGGCGCTGATGGGGGTGCTCCACACCTTATTGGCGCCTTTGACGTTCAAGGTGCCGTCGGGCGTCAAATTGATCACATAGGTGAAGCTTTTTTGCAGGGGCACATTCTCGGCTACGGTCACGGTTTTGATGGTGGTGTCGTTGGGGCGTATGCGCACCTTGGCCACCAGATTGCCGCTGAGTTTGCTGGTTTTGTATTGATACTCAAACTTGAGCATGGGCTGCTGGCTTTGAAACGCGTGGATTTGACCGATCACGATCTTGCCCGAGGAGGGCACTTGATTGACGGTCAATGTAGCGTTCAAAAAATGGTTGGCGCTGGGGTAGAGCCAATTGCGCAGGGAGCCATCGGCGCGAGTCTCACGTAATTCGCTGCGCGGGTAAATGGCGTTGACGGTGGTGCTTCCGGTCACGGGCGCCCAGAAAAAAAGCGTGCCGGAGTCGGAGTGGAAATACATATTTGTGAAGCCCTTGAGCAGGCGCGGTGTCTCGATGGTGGTAGGGGAATTACCGACGGGAACACTCAGGTTCCAGGTTGCCAGATCGATCATGTTTCGGGCCTTGAGCTGAAGCACTTACAGGCATCAAACGCGTTGATGGCGTCTGGACCAGGGCTTTGAGGGATGGTCTTTATAGGACGATCGGTAGTGCCAGTAAATAACCAGGTGTTTAATTGACGTCAAAAAATAGGCCGCGGTTGTAAGGCTTGCCTTACACAAAGGGACTAATGGCTATACCGTTAGTCGGTTCAGTACAACTATGTGTAATTGTGTGACGGTGGGTCGCTTCTGCTTTGTGATACTCAGGTTTAGAGTTGGATCCCGATTTTTGTCCGGTTTTCTCCTGAGTTCAGGACAGTCATAAAGAGAAGCAGCATGGAATGCGTGCCCGAGAAACCAGTCGAGACTGGTTCAGTGCTTTTGGTAGTGGATGATTACCCTGAAAATCTGATCAGCATGCAGGCGCTGTTGCAGCGTGCGGATTGGCACATTCTGACGGCAACGTCAGGTGTAGAAGCCCTGGAGTTGTTGCTCAGTAACGAGGTCGATCTGGTGCTGTTGGATGTGCACATGCCAGGCATGGACGGGTTTGAAGTTGCCCGACTGATGCGCGGCAGCCAACGCACGCGGCTCACCCCGATTATTTTTCTCACGGGGAATGCACAATCCCGGGACGCGGTACTCGAGGGCTACGCGTGCGGCGCCGTCGATTACTTGCTCAAGCCCTTCGATTCTCAAATCCTCAAACCCAAAGTGCAGGCGCTGCTGGAACATCAAAGCAATGCCCGGGCGCTGCGCCGCTTGAGCCGTGATCTGGAAATAGCCCAGGCGTTCAATGCTTCGGTACTGGAAAATGCCGCCGAAGGCATTCTGGTGGTCAACGAAGACGGGCGTATCCGATTCGCCAACCCGGCCATTTCCCGCTTGCTCAAGGTCTCCGTAGCGGGTCTGGAAGGCGTGCCCCTGCTGGATTTCCTGCAAAAACCCCACGTACCCGAGTGGTATGAGTCTGCGATCTATCATGGTTACCGGCGCGGCGAAACCTATCGCGTGCATGATGCAATCCTGCGCTCGGCCCAAGGCCAACTGCTGCCTGTCACCCTGTCCTGTGCGCCTTTGTCGGGGCAACAGCACGCGATGGTGGTGACGGTGCTGGACATGTCGGAAGTGTGCCATTTGCATCAGCAACTCGAACTGCAAGCCATTACGGATTCATTGACGGGACTCTTGAACCGTCGCGGTTTTCAGCGTTCCGTTGAGGGCGTGCTGATGCGTGACGCTGCGGACACTCAATTGCGTGCGCTGCTGTATCTGGATCTGGACGGTTTCAAGCGTATCAACGACTCGCTGGGGCATGAAGTCGGGGACCGTGCGCTGAGTTGGGTCTCCGAACAGCTGGAGCAGTGCGCCCGGCCCGGCGATGTTTTGGGGCGCATCGGCGGGGATGAGTTCACCCTGTTGCTGAACGTCACTGAGGCGCAGGAAGCTGCGCAGATTGCCCGGCAACTGATCGACATGATTGCGGTACGCCAGCAAATACAAGGGCTGGATGTCAGCCTTGGGGTCAGTATTGGCATTGCGCTGTCCCCCGGGTGTGGCACGAGCCTTGAAACCCTGATGCGCGCAGCCGATGCGGCAATGTACGAAGCCAAGCGGGCAGGGCGTCAGCAGTACCGCTTTTATGATGCGTTAATCAGCGCCCAGCCCTTGCTGAGCCCTGTTCACTGGAAGTAAGGGCCGATGCGCCGCTACACTGGCGCACTTTTTACGCGTCGCGCGGGCCCCATGACTGCTCTCAAATACCTCCAGGCATACCCTCAGACCTTGCAGGATCAAGTACGGCATTTGATCGAGCGTGATCAGTTAGGTACGTACCTGAACGAGCGTTATCCCCGCAAACATGCAGTGCAGAGTGACAAAGCCCTGTACGTGTACGCGCTTGAACTCAAGCAGGAGCACCTGCGTAACGCGCCGTCTTTTGACAAAGTGCTGTTCGACAACCGCCTCGACCTGACCCACCGCGCCCTGGGCTTGCACACCACCATTTCACGGGTGCAGGGCGGCAAACTCAAGGCCAAGAAAGAGCTGCGCGTGGCTTCACTGTTTAAAGATGCCGCGCCCGAGTTCCTGAAGATGATCGTGGTGCATGAGCTGGCCCACTTGAAGGAGTCGGACCATAACAAGGCGTTTTACAAATTGTGTGAGTACATGCTGCCCGACTATCACCAGCTGGAATTCGACCTGCGGGTGTACCTGACGTGGCGTGACCTGCAGAGTAAAACCTGACTTTACCGGTAGCCGCGAACAGGTTCGCGCAACCGAAAATCCACCGTGTGACCGGAGTGATGAATGGACGTCAGTAAAACCAAAAGCAGCTTTTACCGGCGCCTGTATGTGGCCTGGTTGATTGATACCCAACAGGCCAGCAACGTTCCGGCGCTCACGGAGGTGACCGGCATGCCCCGTCGTACGGCGCAGGACACAATAGCGGCGCTGGCTGATCTGGACATCCTGTGCGAATTCGAACAAGAGGACGGCGCCCGCAATCACGCCGGGCGCTACGTGGTCCGCAGCTGGGGCCCGATTAATAAACAGTGGATCGCCGGGCATGTGGATCAGATCAAGCAGGTGTTGGGTTACCCCTGATCGTCGGCGTCCAGGCGCATGCCGATATGCGGGATGTTGTCTTCCAGGTATTGCTCGCCTGCGACGTAAAAGCCGTGCTTTGCATAAAGCGATTGCAAGTGCGCCTGGGCTGACAAAAAGACAGGTTCCTGCGGCCAGTTTTCTTTGATGTTAAGCAGGGCCTGGTCCATCAAGTCATGGCCCAGGCTATGTCCACGTGCCTGAGGTGCCACGATGACCCGGCCAATCACCACATCCCCGGCATGGGAGTCTGGGTCGAGCAAGCGTGCATAGGCCACCAGTTGATCGTTTTGCCAGCCCATCAGGTGCAGCGTGTCACCTTCGAGATCCTGTCCGTCGATGTCCAGATAGGCACATTCCTGTTCAACGATGAACACTTCACAGCGCAGCTTCAAAATGGCGTACAGCTGTTCTTTACCCAAGTCGGAGTGGTGTTTGCAGATCCAGTCAGTGGTCACGGTGTTGTCCTGAACAAGTGGCGGTCGCCAGATACTAGGCGTGATGGCAAAGCAGGCCAAGCGTAAAAGTGTCAGCAGATAAGGCTTTTTAATATCAACCTTTTGCGATTGGGGGTTATCTTTAGGTGGTCAGGTCTCTCATACCCTGACGCTGATCAGGATGAACCCCAATAATTGGCAGCTAAATAATAGTGGGTAGCCCTATAAGGATCTTGCATGTCTCGCTTGCGTCGGGCTTTGATTGTGTTTGGATTGACCTTATGGGCTCATCACGCCAGCGCCGAGACGCTGCGTCTGGTTGGCGATCTCTGGCCGCCTTTTACCGATGGCACGCTGATCAATGGTGGGCTGGCCACTGATCTGGTCAGCACGGCCCTCTCGCGGGCAGGTTATCCCAGCAGGTTTGAGCAAGTGCCTTGGGCGCGAGCGTTGCAGGGGATACAAAACGGTCGTTATGACGTACTGGTCAACGCCTGGTTCAAGGAGGACCGTCTGAAAATCGGGCAGTTTTCGGCGCCGTACCTGCAAAACCGCCTGCGTTTTATCCGGCGCAAAGACTCTCCCGTCAATTACGACACGCTGGCGCAGTTGGCTGGCTATTCCATCGCCTACGTGCCCGGTTACGCCTACACCCCCGAGTTCGACAACAACACCCACCTCAACAAAGTCCCTGTGCATAACTTTGCGATGGCTGTGCGCATGTTGGTGGCGGGCCGAGTCAGCCTGACACTGGAGGACGAGTACGTGGCGCGCTATCGGCTGGCGCGTGAGTCAACGCGGGTGCGCAATGCGGTGGAGTTTATGCCCAAGGCATTGAGCGAAAACCAGCTGCATATTTTGGTCAGTCTGCAGAACCCCGATCACGCCAAAATCGTTGCGGATTTCGACCGTGAAATCACCGCCATGAAAGCCGACGGCAGCTTTGAGCGTCTGATCAAGGCGCATGGCATGTAACCCGGCGTGATCGCCAGAGGCCGCCAAACGCCTTTACGGGGTTTTGATTAAATGCGCGGCCAATGTGCGCAATGGCCCGAGCTGGCGGCAGATCAGTGCCAGTTGGGTTTGCACCAGGCGCTGACTTTCGTCGATGTCATCGGGCATCTGCTCCAATGCACTGGCCAGCGCTTCCTCGTCATCGCTTTGCACCGCCACGGGCTGACGGTTGGCCAGACCTTGGGCGATCAGGTCAATGCTGTCGGCAATCGTGCGCCCGGCACCTTCGATCAACTGTTCACGCACCTCGGCCGGCAACTGCGTGTCGCGGTGCGCGCCCAGCCCTGACAAATAGCTGAGCAACGTGTGGGACAACACCAGAAAGCGGAAGCCCATGTCCGCATCCTTACGGAAGTGCCCCGGCTCCATCAGCATGTTGGCCAGTGTGGTCGACAGCGCCGCATCTGCGTTGTGGGCATTGCGTCGTGCCAGCCGATAGGCCAGATCGTCGCTTTTGCCCTGCGCATATTGCTGCAAGATCTGGCGCAGGTATTGGCTGTTGCAGCTCAGGGTGTTAGCCAGCACTTTATTCAGGCGCCGCCCTTGCCAGTCTGGCAGGAACAGGAACACGGCGGCGGCTGCAATCACGCTGCCCACCAGCGTGTCGAACAGGCGCGGCAGGAACAACCCGTAGCCGTCGCCCACCTGATTGAAGCAAAACAGCACCATCAAGGTGATGGCCGCGGTGCTCAAGGTGTAGCGCGTGGTGCGGTAGATAAAGAACACCACCCCTGCTGCGACTGCGAACATCGACTGAATCAGCGGATTGGGGAACAGATCAAACAGTGCCCAGCCCACCGCCAGGCCAATGGCCGTACCGATGATGCGCTGGCTGAACTTGCGGCGCGTGGCGCCATAGCTGGGCGAACACACAAACAGCGTGGTCAGGATGATCCAGTAGCCTTGGGTCGGGTGAATCCAGTGCACCATGGCAAAACCGATGCACAGCGCCAACGGCAGGCGCAGGGCGTGACGAAAAATCAGCGACGTGGGCGTGAGGTTCTGGCGCAGACGCGACCACACATCCTTCAGGTTGCGCGGCGAGCGGTCCAGCAAGCTGCTGTCGGTGGCATCCGCAAGGGTGTCGGGGTTGCTGGCGTCACTCAGCAAGCGGTCGAGGGTCCCGAGGTTGGCGGCCAGCGCCCGCAATGACCGTAACAGCCCGCGCCAGGCCGGATTGCTCTGGATGCGCAAGTGTTCGAGGGACGCGTGCAAGTCGCTGAGCGCTTCGGCAAAACTGTCGTCATAGACAAAGGGCTGGCGCAACTTGATCGACTCGGACAAGCGCTGGCAAGCGCTCCCTTGTTGGCGCAACAGGCGTTGGCAGCGGAACATCACGTCACTGTGGAAGAACGTTTCGGCCAGCGCGTTGTAGGGATAGTGCGAAGAACTGGCGCGCTCGTGAATGTCTTGGGCCAGGAAATACAGCTTCAAGTAACGGCTGAGCGTGGAACCCGGCCGCGAGTTACCGACGCGGTGCAGGATGATTTCCTTGGCTGTGTTGAGCGCGGCCACCACCTTGCCGTTCTGGCGCGCCAGCTCAAGGCGCCCGGCCTCCACGTCCAGCGTGCGGATCGGTTCGAACAACGACGACTTCAGCTTGAGATACAGCCCCAATTCCCAGAACAGCCGCGCCAGACTTTGCTGCACCGGCTGATTGGAAAACAGTGCCTGCCACAACACCGACAGCACCCCGTACCAAGCGGCGCCCGCAACCAACAGCAGCGGCTCATGCCAAAAATCGGTGACTTCACCGCCGCGCTGGTCGACACCGATCATCGTGTACACCGCGAGGATCAGCGTGGCCGACGCGATGGCGCCATAGCGCTCGCCCAGCGCCCCCAGCATGGTCAGGCCAAAACTGGACAGCGCCAACGCGCACACCATCAAGAGCGGGTAGGGGAATAACAGTTCGACCGTGGTTGCAGAGGCGGTGAAACACACCAGCGTCACCAGCAAGGCATTCAGGCGCCCCTGCCAGCTGTCATCGGTTTCGGACAGGGCGCTGGCGATGATCCCGAGAAACAGCGGGATCAGCAGCTTCATCTCGTTCTGATACCAGCAAAAGGCCATGCTGCCGGTCAGGGCGATAAACACCCGGACGCTGTAACTGAACTTGTCTTGCGCCCACAAGCGCCGCAGAGAGTGTCGAAAGGTTTTCGATGACATTGAAGTGGCATTGCCTTGCGAGTCGTTTCGCTAAATTGAGCCAGTTATGACGACAGTGCAATGACACTGTTCACATCGGCCCCAAAATAATGGGGCCGTCATCGCGGTCTTCAACCGCAGAGGGTTAAACGTACTGCGCAGCGGCGTAACCCGAGGCCCAGGCCCATTGGAAATTGAAGCCGCCCAGGTGGCCGCTGACATCCAGCACTTCGCCCACGAAATACAGACCAGGGCTTTTCAGCGACTCCATGGTTTTGGACGACACTTCCCGCGTGTCCACCCCGCCCAGGGTCACTTCGGCAGTGCGATAGCCTTCAGTGCCGGCCGGTACGACCTTCCAGCACGCGAGTTTGTCCGCCACCTCTGCCAACTCGCCCGGCGTGTACTGCTTCATGGGTTTGGACACATACCAGTGCTCGGCCAGCAGGTTGGCCATTTTCTTGGTGAAGATCTCACCCAGCAGGGTTTTCAGCTCTGTGTTCGGTCGTTCAGCCTGTTGGGTGTGCAGCCAGTCGAGGGCATCGAGGTCGGGCAGCAGGTTGATTTCCACCGTGTCGCCAGGGTTCCAGAACGATGAGATCTGCAAAATCGCCGGGCCGCTCAAGCCGCGGTGAGTGAACAGGATGTTCTCGCGGAAACTCTGGTCATTGCAGCTCACCAGGCAATCCACCGAGGTGCCTGACAGTTCGGTGCAGATCGCTTTCAACTGATCGGTGATGGTGAACGGTACCAACCCGGCGCGGGTCGGCAGCAGGGTATGCCCGAATTGCTTGGCCACTTGATAGCCAAAGCCGGTCGCACCGAGGGTCGGGATCGACAACCCGCCTGTGGCGATCACCAGGGATTGGCACTGCAACACATCGAGGGTGGTATTGAGGGTGTAACCGGATTCGGTTTTCTCGATCTTCTCGACGGACGTGTCCAGGTGCAGGCTGACACCCGCTTGCTGGCACTCGTCGAGGAGCATCTCAAGGATGTCGCTGGACTTGTTGTCGCAGAACAGTTGGCCAAGTTTTTTCTCGTGATACGGCACGCCATGCTTGGCCACCATCGCGATGAAATCCCACTGGGTATAACGGGCCAGTGCCGACTTGCAGAAGTGCGGGTTCTGCGACAGGAAATTGTTAGGTTCGGTGTACATGTTGGTGAAGTTGCAGCGTCCACCGCCGGACATGAGGATTTTCTTGCCCGCCTTGTTGGCGTGGTCGATCAACATCACTTTGCGCCCACGTCCGGCAGCGGTCAGCGCGCACATCAAGCCTGCGGCGCCAGCGCCAATGATTACAACGTCGGTAGAACGCACAGCGCAGTCCTCATTAAAAGCTACCTTCCCCCCCAACCCTCTCGGAGGGAGAGAGCGCTAGAGAGGGGGGTGGTTTGGAATTCTGAATCAATCTGCCCCCTCGCCCTCAGGGAGAGGGTTGGGAAGAGGGGGGTTAAGGCGTTTTACAGCACCCGCACGCGCAGCGAACGGCCTTTGATTTTGCCATCGCTCAGGCGCTGAGCGGCCTGCTTGGCGATGGTGCGATCAACCGCGACGTAGGCCTGGAAGTCGAAAATCGCAATTTTCCCGACCTGAGCGCCCGGAATCCCGGCCTCGCCCGTCAGCGCACCAAGAATGTCGCCCGGACGCACTTTGTCTTTGCGCCCGGCACCTATGCACAACGTGCTCATGGCGGGCAGCAGCGGCGCGCCACCTTGCGAGGTGAGGGTGTCCAGGGTTTCCCAGTTCAGCGGGGCCTTCTGCAATTGTTCGATGGCTTGGGCGCGGTGCGCTTCGGACGGTGCAACCAGACTGATGGCGATGCCTTTTTCACCGGCACGGCCGGTACGGCCCACACGGTGAATGTGGATTTCGGAATCGCGCGCCAGTTCGACGTTGATCACCATGTCCAGTGCGTCAATGTCCAGACCACGGGCGGCCACGTCAGTGGCAACCAGTACCGAGGTCGAACGGTTGGCGAACATTGCCAGCACCTGATCGCGGTCGCGCTGTTCCAGATCGCCGTGCAGGCCGACGGCAGAAATGCCTTTGGAGGTCAGGTGATCCACGGTTTCCTGAACCTGCTGCTTGGTGAAGCAGAAGGCCACGCACGATTGCGGGCGGAAATGGCCCAGCACCTTGGTCACGGCGCTCATGCGTTCTTCAGGGGAGATCTCATAGAAGCGCTGTTCGATCTGGCTGTCAGTGTGCAGCGCCTCGGCTTTGACCTGCTGCGGGTTGCGCATGAACTTGGACGACAGTTGCTTGATGCCGACCGGGTACGTGGCCGAAAACAGCAAGGTCTGACGGCGCTCCGGGGTTTGCACAATGATGTCTTCGATGGCGTCGTAAAAGCCCATATCGAGCATCCGGTCGGCTTCGTCGAGTACCAGCGTGTTCAGGCCGTCGAGCACCAGCGAACCTTTGCGCAAGTGTTGCTGGATGCGGCCCGGGGTGCCGACGATGATGTGCGCGCCGTGCTCCAGCGAACCGATCTGCGGCCCGAAGGACACGCCACCACACAGGGTCAGCACTTTGATGTTGTCTTCAGCGCGGGCCAGACGGCGAATTTCTTTCGCGACCTGGTCGGCCAGTTCACGCGTCGGGCAAATCACCAGCGCCTGACAGCCGAAGAAGCGCGGGTTGATCGGGTTCAGCAGGCCGATACCAAAGGCGGCGGTCTTGCCGCTGCCGGTCTTGGCCTGAGCGATCAGGTCCATGCCTTTGAGGATCACCGGCAAGCTCTGCGCCTGAATCGGCGTCATCTGGGCATAACCGAGGGAGTCGAGGTTAGCCAGCATGGCGGCGGACAAGGGCAAAGTATTAAAAGCGGTGGCGATGGTGGTCACGGGACTGGCCTGCAAAACAAAATGTCGCGCAGTGTAACAGCCCAAGGCCCTTCGCCTGAAGATTCTGGACGAGTTGTCGCCCAGAATCCGCGGCAACCCTCAGTGGTCCAGTTCGTGCTCCGAGTGGGCTTTGGGTTTACGGCCATCCTGAGGTGACAGTTGCAGGAAGATCGCCGCGGCCAGCATGGCCATGATGCCCACGGTCAGGAAGGTCAGCTGGAACGCCCCCAGCACCGTGTCCACCCCATCCCCGCCGCCATCGCCGGTGAAGCCGCCGAGCAGTGCACCGGCACAGGCCACGCCCAGGCTGAGCGACAACTGCGCCACCACCGACAGCAAGCTGTTGCCACTGCTGGCGCTGGCGTCGTCGAGGTCGATCAGGGTCACGGTGTTCATGGCAGTGAACTGCAAGGAGTTGATGGCCCCGAGCACGGCCAGCATCGACAGCAACAGCGGGTACGGCGTGTGTGCAGTCACCAAGCCCATGCTGGCCAGCATAATGCCCAGCGCGAAGGTGTTGAAGGTCAGTACCTTGCGATAGCCGAGGCGCTCGATCAGTGGCCGCGCCACCCACTTGGCCAGCATTGCGGCACCTGCCAGCGGCAGCATGCTCATCCCGGCTTGTGAAGGCGAATACCCCAGTGCCACTTGCAACAGCAACGGCACCAGAAACGGCAGCGCGCCACTGCCCAGACGGGCGAACAGGTTGCCGAGGATGCCCACGGCAAACGTCTTGGTCTTGAACAGCCTTGGGGAAAACAACGGATTGGCGATATTACCGGCGCGCAGCCAATACGCCGCCAGGCACGCCATGCCCGCAAACAGCAGCAACATCACCCGCAAGTGCGGCATGTGCAGTTCGCCCAGCCCTTCCATGGCAATGGTGATGAACACCATCGCCGCGCCAAACAGCAAAAAGCCCAGGCCGTCGAAACGGGTGCGTTCGTCGCCGCGCAAGTCTGGAATGAAATGCCAGACCGCCCAGCAACCGAATGCGCCGACCGGCAGGTTAATCAGAAAGATCCAGTGCCAGCTCAGGTACTGCACCATCCAGCCGCCCATGGTCGGGCCGATCAAGGGGCCGAGCAGGCCGGGGATGGTGATGAACCCCATGATCCGCACCAGCTCCGAGCGTGGATACGCCTTGAGCACCACGAGCCGCCCCACCGGCAACATCAAGGCGCCGCCCAGCCCTTGAATCACGCGGGCGCCGATCAGTTGGTCGAGGGTGCCGGACAGCGCGCACAGCAAGGAGCCGAGGCTGAACAGGAGGATGGCGCTGAAGAAGATTTTCTTGGTGCCGAAGCGGTCGGCAATCCAGCCGGAAGCCGGGATCAGCAAGGCCACCGTGAGCATGTAAGCGACGATCACGCCCTGCATGCGCAAGGGGTTCTCGTCCAGGTCGCGGGCCATGTCCGGCAACGCCGTGTTGAGGATCGTGCCATCGAGTGACTGCATGAAAAACGCGATGGCGACCACCCACGGCAACCAGCGCAATGTTTCAGGACTGAGAACCGGGCGTGCGGGCATAAGACCTCGTCGTGTGAAAAGTCAGCGGTGTCGCCGTTGCCGCAGGCTGCAGGGGGCCAGCGGCAACGATTGCGCGAGCGTTACAACGTCAACGTGATTTTTTTGACCAGCGCGCCGGGCAACAGGTTCGATGCAGTCTGGCGCTGGTCATACGTGCTGGCCGACAACAGCAACTCGCGTTCCACCGTCAGCGCTTCCAACTGCGACCCCAGCAGACTATAGACGCTGTCATCAAAACGCATGGTGTTCACCGGGGCCATGATCTGGCCGTCTTCGACCCAGAACGTCGCGAAGCGGGTCATGCCGGTCATGCGAGCGGCAGGTTGGTCAGAGTAGTTCAAGTACCACAGGTTACTGATGTACAACCCGGTGCCCAGTTGCGTGAGGATATCGGCCTGCTCCAGTGTGCCCGGCGCCATTGCCAGCGCACTCGGGGACTCGCCCGGTAACGCGCCGTTGACCTGCAAGCCATATTCGGCGGCGCTGCGAGACCCTACCAGTTGCTGATTGGCCATGCCGTTGGTGACCAGTGACAGGTCCTGGCGCGGATACCCTTCCCCGGAAAACGCCGGGCTCAGGGACTGGCTGACCTGTTCGTCCAACGCCACCAGCGGGCTTAGACGGGCGTCACCCGCGTAGAGCTTTTGCAGTGGGCTGGCCTTACTGGCCAAGGCTTGCGCCGAAAACCCGCCCCAGCTCAGCATGCTCATGACTTCTTCCAGTGCAGCCGGAGCCAGGTAGGCGCGGTATGCGCCGGGGGCCAACACGTGCGCCGGGCGGCCGAGAAACGCCAGTTGCTCGCGGGCCAGCTGCATGCGCCGGGCAAAGCGTTGGCTGTCCCATTGGGCGCCGGCGTAACTGGCTTTCACGGCCTGGCCGTTGCTGTGGAACAGGCTCCAGTCGAAATTGAAGCTGTTGGCCTGATGCCAGCCAAACGCATCTTCAGAGCTGGCATAGCCGTAGCTGATCGGCCCGCTGGCGTAAAAGCCCACCAGATCGACGCCCTGGGACGCGCTGCGAATGTCGTCCAGCACCTGGGCGGTGTCCGGCAAAGGCGGGTTTTGCACGTTGCGGCTGCGCCATGACTCGGCGCTGAGCAGCAAATACGGGTCCACCGGCAGCAGCGGCAGGGTCTCGCGCAGTTGCTGCACGGCGAGGGCCAGACGCGACTGGTCAAGGTCAGCGTCGCCGCTGAGGGTCAGGCTGATATCGGCATGACGGCCTTCGTTGATCAACTTGAGGCTCAGGCTGGCCTGCTGAACCTGCCCGGCCTGTCGCACTTTGCCCTTGTTGAAACGAATGAATTCCGAGGTTTCAGCGTTGTAGTTCAGGGTGAACCGCTCAGGGCCGCGCAAAGCCGCCCGCAACCCGTTGACCAGCCCTTCAAAATGCCCGATTTCACGCATTGATTGATCCATCAGGCATCCCCTCCAAACACATCGATATCACTGAATACACACGCTGGCGACGCATGCCCGACGCGGATGACCTGGTTCGGTTCGCCTTTGCCGCAGTTGGGTGTGCCGAGCACTTTAAACGTGCTGGCGTCACCGACTGCGCTGAGGCTGCGCCAGAACTGTTCGGAAATGCCCCGGTAGTTGGGGTTTTTCACCACACCCTTGAGTTCCCCGTTTTCGATCAACTGGCCCCACTCGCAGCCGAACTGGAATTTGTTGCGGGCATCGTCAATCGACCACGAGCGGTTGGTGGCCATGAGAATGCCGCGCTCAATGCCGCCAATCAGTTGCGCCATGCTGTGGTCGCCGGGCTCCACGTTGAGGTTGGCCATGCGGTCAATCGGCGGTCGGTTCCAGCTGCACGCCCGGCTGTTGGCCACGCCCTGCAGCCCGGAACGGAACTGCGACAGCGCGCCGCCCAACGGGCGCAGCAACAGCCCTTCACGGATCAGGAATTCTTTATGCGCCGGGGTGCCGTCGTCATCGTGGCTGTAGCTGGCAAGTTGCTCCGGGATGTTGGGGTCGAACGTCACGTTCAATAGCGTCGAGCCGTATTGCAACTGCCCGAAGTCGCTGGTTTTGACGAAGCTGGTGCCCGCGTAATTGCGCTCGTCGCCGAGGATGCGGTCCAGTTCCAGAGGGTGTCCGATGGATTCGTGAATTTGCAGGATCATTTGGTCCGGCATCAGCAGCAGGTCGCGCTTGCCCTGCGGCGCATTGGGTGCCAGCAGCAGTTGCAAGGCTTGATCCGCCACCGTGGGCGCAGCGCCCACCAGACCGCTGCGGCCGATGACATCGGCGCCGCCCTGCTGGCCAAAGTTCTCACGGCCCAGGCTGCGGGTCTGGCTGTCGTGGCCGTCGAACGCCGTGACCGACATCCCCGGATAGACAAAACGCTGGGCCTGGCGCAAGTCGGCACCCGCGCTGTTGAGGTAGATCTGCTCGACGTGGTTGAGCCCCAGGCTGACGTCCCAGCTCACCAGCCGTTCGTCCTTGGGCACCGCGGCGGACTCGGCGCCCAGCAGCGCGTAGCAATCGCTGAGTGACGGGAAGGGCTGATGGATGTCAGGCGAGCAGTATTCGGCCTGCTCGCTGGAGACCGGCTCCAGGCTCAGGTCCAGCAACGCATGGCGGGCAATCAGGCGCGCCTGTTGTTCGGCACGCTCCAGTGCAGCCTGCAAACCGGCCAGGGTCAGGTCGTTGGTGGCCGCATACGCCTCCACCCCGTTGACCCGCGCCGTGAGCATCGCGCCCTGGTCCTGCTTGAAATAAGGAGGTTCTGCGACATTCTTGCGTACCGACAGAAATTGCCCGGACTCGCGCACGTAACGTAACGAATAGAACTCGGCCCGGGTGTGCAATGCGGCAAAGCATCGCTTGAGCTGAGGGTAGAAATCGAACATACACAGATCTCCTTACTGACAGCAGCGCTTTAAACCGGGCAGCCCTTGGCGCGCAGGATGGCGTCGAAACGGTCAGGGTCCAGGGTGCCTTCTTCAATGGCTTTAAGCGTGGCTTGCTCACGTGCCAGCAGGTCATGGCAGCGGATCAGCAATTCAGGCAGTTCGCTGCGCGAAGCGGCAACGACACCGTCGCCATCACCGATCATCAGGTCGCCAGGCATGACCAGCATCCCGGCGCAGGAGATCGGCACGTTGATTTCGCCACCGCCGTCGGTGCTTGGGCCACGGTGCACGCCGCCAATCGCGTAGGCAGGCAATTCGCCGGTTTGCCACTCGTCCAGATCGCGCAGGGCGCCATTGATGACCACGCCGACGATGCCTGCCTTAAGGGCCATGGCCCGCATGATGCCGCCGAACACGGCGCGGGTCAGGTCAGCACTGCCGTCGATCACCAGCACATCGCCGGGACGCGCCATTTGCATGGCCTTGAGGATCATCAGGTTGTCGCCTGGACGCACGCGTACCGTCAGCGCGCTGCCCAGCATTGGGCGGTTGCCGTGGAAAGACTTGAGGCCCAGACCGCCGACATTGCGGCCCAGACAATCGCTCACGGCGGCCGCGGGAATCTTGCTGAACTCGGTCAGCCATTTTGGATCGAGAGGTTCTGCGTTTGGATTAATCAGGAAGCCGGTTGGCCATTTGCTCGAAGAGACAACATCAAACATAGAAAACCTCTTGGCCAGGCAGGTGCTGGCATGTCGTGTGGGGCGGGGGGGTGAGGCGCGAAACGAGGCATTAGAGTAGGCCTGCGTTGAGGCCGGGGCAAGCGGGGGAAGATGAAACACATGCTTGAATAAAGCCGGTCCCCGCTGGCACAGGCTGCGCCAGCGGGGACCGGTTCAGTGTTGCTTACTGCGCAGTACGGCTCACGTCACGCAGCGGCTTGCCACGCACTGGCGCGTCGCCTGCGACGTAGTAATCGGCGGTGCTGCGTGGCAACGGTTTACGACCACGGATCTTGTCAGCGATTTTCTCGGCGATCATGATCGTCGGCGCGTTCAGGTTACCGGTGGTGATCAGCGGCATGATCGACGCATCGACAACACGCAGCCCTTGCATGCCGTGCACGCGGCCTTCGCCATCTACAACAGCCATCTCGTCGGTGCCCATCTTGCACGAACACGACGGGTGGAACGCGGTTTCGGCATGCTCGCGGATAAACGTGTCCAGCTCTTCGTCCGTCTGCTTGTCGATACCGGGGCTGATTTCGCGGCCACGGTAAGCGTCCAGTGCAGGCTGCTGCATGATTTCACGGGTCAGGCGGATGCCGTCGCGGAACTCCTGCCAGTCCTGCTCGGTGGACATGTAGTTGAACAGGATGCTCGGGTACTCGCGCGGGTCCTTGGACTTCACGTTGATCCGGCCACGGCTTGGCGAGCGCATCGAGCCCATGTGTGCCTGGAAACCGTGCTCTTTCACGCCATTGCTGCCGTTGTAGTTAATCGCGACCGGCAGGAAGTGGTACTGAATGTTCGGCCATTCGAAATGTTCGCGGGTACGGATAAAACCACCGGCTTCGAACTGGTTGCTCGCGCCAATGCCTTTACCCATGAACAGCCACTCGGCGCCGATGGCCGGCTGGTTCCACCACAACAACGACGGGTACAACGAAACCGGCTGCGTGCACGCGTATTGCAGGTACAGCTCAAGGTGGTCTTGCAAGTTGCGGCCAACACCGGGCAGGTCATGCACCACCGGAATGTCGAGGCTGTTCAGCAGCTCGGCAGGGCCGACACCGGAACGTTGCAACACTGTCGGCGAACCGATGGCGCCGCTGCACAGCAGTACTTCTTTGCGTGCCTTGGCTTCAATGCGTGTATCGCTGTCGCCCACCATGTAGGACACGCCCACCGCACGCTTGCCTTCAAACAGAATTTTGTCGGTCAGGGCGTGGGTGACGATTTTCAAAGTGGAACGCTGCTTGGCCGTGTCCAGATACCCGCGGGCGGTGCTGGCGCGACGTCCGTTCGGCGTCACGGTACGGTCCATCGGGCCGAAACCTTCCTGCTGGTAGCCGTTCAAGTCCTCGGTGCGCGGGTAGCCCGCTTGTACACCGGCTTCCACCATGGCGTGGAACAGCACGTTGTTGCCCGCTTTAGGCGTGGTCACGCTCACCGGGCCGTCGCCACCGTGGTAGTCGTTCGGGCCGATGTCACGGGTTTCTGCCTTGCGGAAATACGGCAGGCAATCCAGGTAGCTCCAGTCTTCGAGGCCAGGGTTTTTCGCCCAGCCGTCGTAGTCCATCGCATTACCACGGATGTAGCACATGCCATTGATCAGCGACGAACCGCCCAACCCTTTGCCACGGCCACATTCCATGCGGCGACCGTCCATGTGCGGTTCCGGATCGGTTTCGAACGCCCAGTTGTAGCGACGGCCTTGCAGCGGGTACGCCAATGCCGCAGGCATCTGGGTACGGAAGTCGAAACGGTAGTCCGGGCCGCCTGCTTCAAGCAGCAGCACGGTGACGCCTTGGTCTTCAGTCAGACGGGTCGCCAGGGTATTACCGGCAGAGCCGGCACCAATGATGATGTAATCGAATTCTTGGGACATAAAATGCACCCTCTTTGAAATAGATAAACCGTAGTCGCTGCCGAAGGCTGCGAAGGGTTGCCAGGCAACCCGTTATGCAGAGGCCGTGGTGGCGTGCGCGCAGCCTTACGTCGGGCTTAGAACACCGAAACGTAATCGCCCAGCTCGACCTGTACCGATTTGATCTGGGTGTACTGGGCCAGCGAGCTGATGCCGTTTTCACGGCCGATGCCCGACTGCTTGTAGCCACCGACCGGCATTTTTGCGTCGGACTCGCCCCAGGCGTTGATCCAGCAAATACCGGCTTCCAGTTGATGGATCACGCGGTGAGCGCGGTTCAGGTCTTTGGTCACCAAACCGGCTGCCAGACCGAACTCAGTGTCGTTGGCGCGACGGATCACTTCGTCTTCGGTGTCGTAGGTCAGGATGCTCATCACCGGGCCGAAGATTTCTTCTTTAACGATGGTCATCTCGTCGGTGCAGTCGGTGAACACGGTCGGGGCCACATAGGCGCCCTTGCCCAGCGCGCCTTCGGTCAGGCGCTCACCGCCGCACAGCAGGCGGGCGCCTTCTTCTTTGCCTTTGGCAATGTAGCCGAGCACGCTTTCCATGTGAGCAAAGCTGACCAGCGGGCCGAAGTTGGTGTTTTCGTCTTCCGGGTTGCCAATGCGGATGCGCGCAACGCGCTCCAGGATTTTGGCTTCAAACGCGGCTTTCAATGCAGTCGGTACAAACACGCGGGTGCCGTTGGTGCAGACCTGACCCGAGCTGTAGAAGTTAGCCATCATCGCGGTGTCTGCCGCGCGGTCCAGATCGGCGTCGTCAAAAATGATCAGCGGCGACTTGCCGCCCAGTTCCATGGTCACTTCCTTCAAGGAAGAGCTGGTGGCGCTGGAGGTGACTTTTTTGCCAGTGTCGGTGCCGCCGGTGAACGAGATTTTCTCGATGCGCGGGTGCTCGGTCAGCCAGGTGCCAACTTCGCGGCCGCTACCGGTCAGGACGTTGAACACACCGTCCGGCAGGCCGGCTTCGGTGAAGATTTCAGCCAGTTTCAGGGTGGTCAGCGACGTCACTTCGCTTGGCTTGAAAATCATGGCGTTGCCCGCAGCCAGTGCCGGTGCCGATTTCCACAGTGCGATCTGGATCGGGTAGTTCCACGCGCCGATACCGGCGACAACGCCCAGCGGCTCGCGACGGGTGTAAACGAACGACGTATCGCGCAGCGGGATTTGCTCGCCTTCAATCGCCGGGGCCAGGCCCGCGTAGTATTCCAGTACGTCGGCGCCGGTCACGATGTCCACGTAACGGGTTTCGGAGTACGACTTGCCGGTGTCCAGGGTTTCCAGTGCGGCCAGTTCATCGTTGCGCTCGCGCAGGATGTCCACGGCGCGACGCAGGATGCGCGAACGCTCCATAGAGGTCATGGCCGCCCAGATTTTCTGGCCTTTTTCAGCGCTGACAACGGCGCGTTCAACGTCTTCTTTGGTCGCACGCTGCACCTGGGCGAGGACTTCACCGTTGGCCGGGTTGATGGCATCGAAGGTTGCATCGCTGCTGGCGTCGGTGTAGCCGCCGTCGATGTAGAGTTTTTGCAGTTCGAAACGGGCCATAAAATCCTCGCAAGTGCATAAGTGGTTGGCGTTAATCGTGAAGCTGGATGCCATCTGACTGGGGCAACTCAACGTCACGACAGTTCAAGGGTTAAGCAGCATTGAGGCCTAACTCACCTGTTTCGCCAGTTGTAGATCCATGTATTCGTAGCAGATGCGCTGTGCCTGCTCGGTGTCGAAAGCGTCTCCCGACAGGGCACCACGCAACCATAGTCCATCGATGAGCGCCGCCAGACCGCGCGCTGCCGAGCGGGCTTCAGCCAGCGGCAACACACGACGGAACTGACAGCACAGATTGGAGTACAGGCGGTGATCGTTGATCCGCTGCAATCTGTGCAACGACGGTTGATGCATGCTGGCGGCCCAGAAGGCCAGCCAGGTTTTCATTGCCGGGCCACTGACTTGGCTGGCGTCGAAGTTGCCTTCAACGATCACCTGCAAGTGAGCCCTGGGGCTGTCGTCATCCAGCGCTTGGCGGCGCTCGGAGACGTTGTCGATCAAGACGTTCATCAAGTACCGCATGGTGGCGGCAATCAGACCGTTCTTGTCTCGAAAGTAGTGGCTGATGATGCCGTTCGACACACCGGCCAAACGGGCTATCAGCGCAATGCTGGCATCCGCCATACCAACCTGATCGACGGCCTGTAACGTGGCTTCAATCAACTGCTGACGGCGTATGGGTTGCATACCGACCTTGGGCATTTTTGCTCATCTCCTTGGGCCGGCGGACAGTGCAGGAACGCTCACTGAACGACGGCCAGTCTATTTTGTTTTGATTGAACGTTCAATCAACAAAGAATACTATCTGCGACAATTCGTCGCGATTAATGCCAGTTTCCTACGCATGAATGGCGCAATTCGGCACAGCAAACATCACCGAAACCCCTGATTTTGTAGGAGTACGCTCGCTCGCGACGGTCTTGACCGATAGACGCGCCAGAGGCACAGGCGCGGCGCTCTTGAGATTTCGCCAGCCAGCGCGCTGCGACAAAGGTTGTCTTCACAGGGGCCGGTTTTTTTGCGGTGTCTTTATATCACCCGACCGTTGGTCGCTATCTAAGCGAATAGTCGGGTGGTGCGTTGCTGATAGTTCTTCTCTCGCACTGCCTGGAGCATCCGTGCAATGAGTTCTGCCTCTCTTATAAAGACCCCACCGCAAAAGGTGACGGTCAACGGTTGGGTGTTTTACACCTCCACTGCCTTGATACTGTTGTTGACTGCCATTTTGATCGCCGCGCCTGAAGAAGCCGGCCGTATTTTGGGCGTCGCCCAAGAGTGGCTGTCGCGTACCTTCGGTTGGTACTACATGGTGGTGATCGCCGCTTACCTGATTTTTGTGGTCGGGCTGGCATTCTCGTCGTACGGCAAATTGAAACTGGGGACCAAGCAAGACACCCCGGATTTCAGCTATGGCGCCTGGGCCGGGATGCTGTTCTCGTCGGGTATCGGCATCTCCTTGCTGTACTTCGGCGCGTCCGAGCCGCTGGACCACTACTTCAACCCGCCCGAAGGCGTGTCGGGCAGCCACGAAGCGGCGCGTCAGGCGCTGCAACTGACATTCCTGCACTGGGGCCTGCACGGCTGGGCGATCTACGCATTGGTCGGGTTGGCCGTGGCGTACTTTGCCTACCGCCATAACCAGCCGCTGGCGTTGCGCTCGGCGTTGTACCCGTTGATGGGCGAGCGTTGGGTAAAAGGCGCTGCGGGCCACGCGGTAGACGGCTTCGGCATGTTTGTGACGCTGCTCGGTCTGGTGACCAACCTGGGCATTGGTTCGATGCAAGTGTCGTCCGGGCTGGAAAACCTGTTCGGCATGGAACACAGCAACACCAACCTGCTGATCGTCATTATCGTGATGAGCACCGTGGCCACCATCGCGGCGGTTTCCGGGGTTGAAAACGGCATCCGCCGCCTGTCCAACCTGAACATCGTGCTGTTCAGTGGCTTGCTGATTTTTGTGCTGTTGTTCGGCCCGACCCTGCACCTGCTCAACGGCTTCGTGCAGAACACCGGTGATTACCTCAACGGGTTGATCATGAAAACGTTCGACCTGTACGTGTACGCAGGCGACAACACCAAAACCGAAGGCTGGCTGGGCCTGTGGACCCTGTTCTATTGGGCGTGGTGGATTTCCTGGGCCCCATTTGTCGGCATGTTCATTGCGCGTATCTCCCGTGGCCGCACCGTGCGCGAGCTGGTGGCCGGCGTGCTGTTGATCCCGCTGGGCTTCACCCTGGCATGGCTGTCGATCTTCGGTAACTCGGCGCTGGATCTGGTGGTCAACCAGGGCGCGGTGGAACTGGGGAAAACCGCGCTGGAACAGCCGTCGATGGCGATTTACCAACTGCTTGAGCATTACCCGGCGTCGAAAATCGTGATCGGTGTGTCGATCTTTGTCGGCTTTGTGTTGTTCCTGACACCCGCCGACTCGGGCGCCGTGATGATGGCCAACCTGTCGTGCAAAGGCGGCGACGTCGACGAAGACGCCCCGCACTGGCTGCGTATCTTCTGGTCGGTGGTCATCACGCTGGTGACCATCGGCCTGTTGTTCGCCGGTAACTTTGCGGCCATGCAAACCATGGTGGTATTGGCGGGCCTGCCGTTCTCGGTGGTATTGATCCTGTTCATGTTTGGCCTGCACAAAGCGATGCGTCAGGACACTCAAATGGAACTGGAACAGGCCGAATTGGCAGCGCGCGGACGTCGTGGTTTCTTCAGCGAGCGTTTGACCGCCCAGGAGCTGCAACCGACACAAGCCGTGGTTCAGCGCTTCATGGACAAACACGTGACGCCAGCGTTGGAAGAAGCGGCGGTGCATTTGCGCAGTCAGGGCCTGGACGTGCAGACCCTGCTGGGCAAAGCCAAGCGCTGCATGGGCGTGCGGGTTGAAATGGACGAGGGTAACCCGTTTGTTTACGAAGTCAGCCTGGACGGCTACCTGGCCGCGCCCAGTGAGTCGGAGCAGAACGCGGCGAACAATGAAGAAGTGCGCAGCCGTTACTACCGTGCCGAAGTGTATTTGCATAACGGCAGCCAGGAGTACGACCTGATGGGCTTCACGGACGAGCAAATCACCCGTGACGTGCTCGACCAGTTCGAAAGTCATCGCCAACTCCTTGGCCGAGTGTATAGCTGAGTTGAACGGCGTGCAGGGCAAGGGCGGCGCTGCTGACCCTTGCCCTCACCTGTGAACAGGCCCTGCATTTGCTCCCCCGCCCTTTAGCGCAGGGGGGCAAAGGTCCGTATCTAGCCCAGATTTTTGCCTAACAGCGCGTGATACAGCTCCGTATCCCCCAAAATCCCCACGACTTGCTGATTGTCATGCAGCACCAGTTTGTTGCCCGTCTGGTAACGAATCTGCAACGCATCACGCATGCCGATGTTGCTGTCCACCAGCGTGGGGCCGCGTCCCAGGCCTTCCACTGCCTGACCGTGCTGCCACTGCTGCAAATTGAGTGATGTCGCCCCCTGGCGTACACCCTTGATGGTGTTGCCCTGCGCCAGGTCAAGCCAGGAATCATCCCCCGGATCAATGCACACCGAACCATTGACCCGTTTGCAGTTGTCCAGCGAACGCATCAGGCTGCGCCCGCACAACACATTCAACGGGTTGGTGTGGGCGACGAAGGTACGCACGTAATCATCCGCCGGGTTAAGGACGATCTCTTCGGGCTTGCTGTACTGGATGATGCGCCCGTCTTTCATGATTGCGATGCGGCTGCCCAGCTTCAGTGCTTCATCCAGGTCATGGCTGACAAACACAATGGTCTTGCTCAACTTGCGTTGCAGCGCCAGCAGTTCGTCCTGCAAACCCTGGCGGATCAACGGGTCGAGCGCCGAAAACGGTTCATCCATCAGCAAAATGTCGGCGTCCATAGCCAGTGCGCGCGCCAGCCCGACCCGCTGCTGCATGCCGCCGCTCAGCTCATCCGGTTTTTTATTGCGCCATTGGGTCAGGCCCACCAGCTCCAGCTTTTCATCCACCAACGTGCGCCGCTCCTTTTCAGGGCGACCCTGCATCTCAAGCCCAAAACTGATGTTCTCGCGCACCGTCAGCCACGGCATCAACGCAAACTTCTGAAACACCATGGCAATCCGTTGGGTGCGCATCATCTTCAGCTCGGCCGGGCTGCACGAGGCGATGTCGATTTGCTTGCCTTCATGCTCCACGTACAAATGGCCACGGCTCACGGTGTTCAGGCCATTGATACAGCGCAGCAAGCTGGATTTACCCGAACCGGACAAGCCCATCAACACGCAGATCTCACCCTTGTCGATGTCCAGGCTGGCCTTCTCGACGCCCACAATCTGCCCGGTTTTTTTCAGGATCTGGTCACGGGTCATCCCCTGATCCAGCAAACCCAGCGCCTCGCGCGGGGCTTTGGCGAAAATCACATCGACGTTATCGAAGCGAATAATGCTCATGCGTCGGCTCCTTTCTTGGCGTCCGGCTGCTTGCAGATCCGGTCGAGCATGATGGCCAGCAACACAATCGCCAGCCCGGCTTCAAAGCCCAGGGCGATGTCGGCGGTGTTGAGCGCGTTGACCACCGGTTTGCCCAGGCCGTCGGCCCCGACCAGCGCGGCGATGACCACCATCGACAACGACAACATGATGCATTGCGTGATGCCTGCGGCGATGCTCGGCATGGCGTGGGGCAGTTCGATACGGGTCAGCAGTTGGCGTCGCGAGCAGCCAAAGGCTTTGCCCGCGTCGAGCAGTTCATGCGGCACATCGCGGATGCCCAGGTACGTCAGGCGGATCGGCGCCGCAATCGCGAACACAACGGTTGAAATCAGCCCCGGCACCACCCCGAGCCCAAACAGGGTCAGGGTTGGGATCAAGTAAACGAACGTAGGAACGGTCTGCATCAGATCCAGTACCGGCCGTATGAAGGTGTAAAACATGGGCTTGTGCGCCGCGAGAATCCCTAGCGGCACGCCAATGATGACGCACACAAACGTGGCGAACAGCACCTGCGCCAAGGTCTCCATGGTCTCCTGCCAATAACCGAGGTTCAGGATCAGCAGAAACGACAACGCCACAAACACCGTCAGTGCCCATTTGCGCTGGATGACATGCGCCAGCAGGGCGATCAGCCCGATAAAGACAAAAGGGTTGAACCAGGTCAGCGCAAACGTCACGCCGTGGATCATCGTTTCCAGCGACGTCGCAATGGCATCGAAGGTGTTGGCGCCATGTTGCGTCAACCAGTCGACAAAGCCCGCAATGTACTGGCCTAAAGGGATTTTTTGATCGATCAGCATGGTAGTGAACGTCCGCATGCAGGGGGAATGGAAACGGCGCCCGGCAAACCCGCTGCCCGGCGCCCGCAGTTACGGCGCAAGGCTGGCTTTCACGGCCTCCAGACCCGGTTTGCCATCAATCGTTGTCACGCCCGCCAACCACGTATCGAGCACCTGCGGGTTCTGTTTGAGCCACGCCTTGGCGGCCACATTCGGCTTGATCTTTTCATCCAGCACCTTGCCCATCAGGGTGCTTTCCATGTCCAGGGTGAACGCCAGATTCTTCAGCAATTGACCGACGTTGCTGCACTCCTCGGTGTAGCCCTTGCGCGTGTTGGTGTAGATGGTGGCCTGTCCGTAATTGGGGCCAAAGAAGTCGTCACCGCCGGTGAGGTATTTCATGTTGAAACGGGTGTTCATCGGGTGCGGTTCCCAGCCCAGAAACACCACATCAGTGCCACGGCGCTGTGCGCGGTCAACTTGCGACAGCATCCCGGCCTCACTCGACTCCACCACCTTGAACCCGGCGTCTTTGAGGCCGAACGCGTTCTTGTCGATCATGGTCTGGATCATGCGGTTGCCGTCGTTGCCGGGCTCGATCCCGTAAATCTTGCCGTCCAGCTCACGCTTGAACTTCGGCAGGTCGGCAAAGTCCTTCAATCCCTTGTTGTAGAGCGCTTCGGGGACGGCGAGGGTGTACTTGGCGTTCTCCAGATTGGCGCGCACGGTGTCCACCGTCCCGGCATCGCGGTACGGCTTGATGTCGTTCTCCATGGTCGGCATCCAGTTGCCCAAAAACACGTCCATGTTCTTACCGTCCGCCAGCGACTTGTAGGTGACCGGCACCGAAATCATCGTGGTTTTAGTCTTGTAACCGAGTGCGTCCAGCAACGTGCTGGCAACGGCGGTGGTGACGGTGATGTCTGTCCAGCCGACATCCGAGAAGTTAACCGTGGCGCATTGCGCAGGTTCGCCAGCGTGGGTGAGGACCGGCAGACTCAACAGTGCAGCCAACAACACTGATCGGGCGTGGTTCATGGTTCGACTCCTGGCGTTCGTGGGGCGGTTTCGGTGGTGAAACCGTACGTATCAGTGGCGGTTGGGCAATGCCGGGCTGAGCGGGCATCGTGCAATCGAGTCAAGAACGATCATGTAACAGTCAAATTCAAACGCCTACAGGGTGCGTCGCATCCAGTACAGGGAGGGTCGTATCTGATGCCTGCGAGGTCGTATCTGGAAATTTATCGCCTGAAAATCGCGTGTTCAGCCTCGCGCCTGCGTTTAAAACGTCGAGGGCGCTGGCGGGCAACCGTGGGTCGCAGGTGGACGTTTTGCGCGGCGCAAGAGGGCTGATGATAGGCGCACTCATCCCCCGAGGTTTGTGCACATGGCTATCAGCGTGTTTGACCTGTTCAAGATTGGCATTGGCCCCTCCAGCTCCCACACCGTAGGGCCGATGCGGGCGGCGGCGTTGTTCGTGCAGGGGCTGCGCGAGGGCGATCACCTGCAACAGGTGCAACGCGTCGAAGTGCAGTTATACGGCTCGTTGGCTGCCACCGGGGTTGGTCATGGCAGCGACAACGCCGTCATCATGGGGCTGATGGGCGAATGGCCGGACGCTATAGACCCGGCCTGCATCGCCCCGCGCATCGCGCAATTGCGGGCGGGCAACACCCTGTTGCTCAACGGCGACCTGCCGATTGCCTTTGAGTGGACGCGGGACATGCGCTTGATCGAGCAGAACCTGCCGTTCCACCCCAACGCCATGACCCTGATCGCTTATGCCCACGACGGCGAACTGCACCGCAACACTTATTATTCGGTGGGCGGCGGTTTTGTGGTGGACGCGGCGCAAGCCGCCAGCGGTCTGGCCGATGCCGACCGCAGTCAGTTGCCCTACGACTTTGACAGCGCCGTGGCGCTGCTCGACCTGTGCCGCACGCATCACCTGAGCGTCGCCGCCCTGATGATGGCCAACGAACGCACATGGCGCAGCGAAGACGAAATCCGCTGCGGGCTGCTGACCCTCTGGCGCGCGATGCAAGACTGCGTCGAACAGGGCCTGACCCACGAAGGCATCCTGCCCGGCGGATTAAACGTGCGCCGACGCGCTGCGCGTTTACACCGCAGCTTGCTGGAGTTGGGCAAACCCAACGTCATCGGCTCAACCCTCAGCGCCATGGAATGGGTCAACCTGTTTGCACTGGCCGTCAACGAAGAGAACGCCGCAGGCGGGCGCATGGTCACGGCGCCCACCAATGGCGCGGCGGGCATCATCCCGGCGGTGCTGCATTACTTCATGAAATTCAGCGACGAGGTCAGCGAAGCCAACGTCGTCGACTATCTATTAAGCGCGGCGGCCATCGGCATTTTGTGCAAAAAGAATGCCTCGATCTCTGGCGCCGAAGTGGGGTGCCAAGGTGAAGTCGGCTCGGCCTGCGCCATGGCAGCGGCGGGGCTGGCGCAGATCCTCGGCGCGACGCCTGAGCAACTGTGCAATGCCGCTGAAATCGGCCTGGAACATAACCTGGGCCTGACCTGCGACCCGGTGGGCGGGCTGGTGCAAGTGCCGTGCATCGAGCGCAATGCCATTGCGGCGGTCAAAGCCATCAACGCGGCGCAAATGGCCCTGCGCGGGGATGGCCAGCACTTTATCTCGCTGGACCGGGTCATTCGCACCATGCGCGACACCGGCGCCGACATGCATGACAAATACAAAGAAACCTCACGCGGCGGGCTGGCGGTGAGTGCCGTGGAGTGCTGAATGCCCCGGCGGCGCGGCCAAGGACGGTTTGACGCGCCTGTCGCCAAGCAGGCGCGTGCGGCTTAGTGCGTCACCAGACAATCCAGCGATTTATCGACATACGCTCTGGCCAGCTCCGCCAGGTGCACGATCGACAACACCACATCGCGCTGTGCCCCGTTCAAACCATTCCCCGCCTCGCTCGCCGTTGCCCCCATGCAGCGCAACAAGTCTGACGCCTGGGCCAAAGCCGCTTCTAAATTGACGCTGGACGGGATGGCATACGTGGAACTGCCCGCACTGCGAGCAGGCTTATGGTCGGTGAGGTAGTAGTCAAGCGCGCGATTGGCGGCCGCACGGTCCAGTGACTCGGGCGTGCACTGAGCTGCATCCTGCAGGGTGAAAGAGGGAGGGTCGGGAACATTTTTTTTCATGAACAACTCCGTGTGCATCAGTGGAGCTGTCACCGTTCGCTACTAAACGATGGGGTGGCAGCCGTACGCAGGTTAGTAGACCGGAGCACACGGAAACCGGCGCGCCCGAAGGCGCCCTGCGCACGGCCACCATAAAGCGGAGGCTGAAAAAAAGCGCCTCGCGGAGGTGGCGCATTGCGCCGTGTGTTATTCGGGCTACTAAACCCGGTCGCTGATTAGGCAGCGACCGGGCGAGACTAGACCCCGAATGTGAGCGGCGCAAGCGAGCGGGATTTTCTCGGAAGTTTCCTCGGAATGAAAGGGAGGCGTCGTACGAATCGCCTGATTTCACCCGCCAGTTACCCCCGCCAACCTGTCAACGTTGCCAGTGGTTACCGTGCGCGATCGAGCGCACTCTAACGGTATTCCTGCACCGAGTCTTAGCCAATGGCTACGTTTCATTACCACTACGACCCCCTTGATCGCCTGATCCAAACGGCGGGTATTCAACGCTTCTACAATCAATCGCGAATGACGACGGAGATTGAGGGCACGCAGCGTTATAGCGTGTTCCAACAGGACGGTCAGTTATTGGCGCAACGGCGACGTGACAGTACGAGCGATGAATGCAGCTTAGTGGGCACGGATTTACAACAGTCGGTGTTGCACGTTATGGGGGCCGATAAACGCCACGTCATTGCGTATAACCCTTACGGCCATCGCCCAGTAGAGAATGGCTTAATCAGTTTATTAGGGTTTAATGGCGAGCGTGCTGACCCCGTGACCGTGCATTATTTATTGGGTAATGGGTATCGGGCGTTTAACCCGGTATTGATGCGCTTTAATAGCCCGGACAGTTGGAGCCCATTTGGAAGAGGCGGGATTAATGCCTATGTTTATTGCTTGAATGACCCCATTAATCGGCGTGATACAGATGGCCGTGTGTCATTCAAAATTGTGGTGTTGCTGGTCAAAGCCGCTGGACGTTTTAGAAGACGGTTGAGTCCTGTACGCCAATTAGTTAAGCCATCGCTTGAAAATTTACCTGATGTGCCGATGAAAAAAATTCTCAGTATGCTCTCCGGAACAACACTCTCTGATCTCTCCATTGCCTCTAAAACAATGCACGCCAGAGTTGCTGGGAATCAATCTGTGTTAAGGGGTGTAAGCTCTTTAGAGCGGCTGAGGAATATTTCGCTAGGTAGAGTTCAAGGTTTTTTACCCTCTCAAGTCAACAGTAATTCTGAATACGTAAGTCGCATTTATAGCCGGTCGAGCAACACGGCCGCCGATTTCAGGCTCCAGGTGGATTTTGAAGAGGCACGCGCAGATGCAAATTTACTTTACTTGAGAGGTGTAGAAGACAGGAAGAAGAAGTTGAGGGTTGCGCAAAAGAAAATTCGCTATGGGGAAGATGTGCAAAGCGATACAAGTTATGACAGTGATGATTCTTATCGTTAAAAGATCAGTGGTGAGTGAAGGTCGCATTGAGTGTCCATGTGTATATCTGTTCGGTTGTCCAGTTATATGGTTTGTGATTATGGAAGCTGTTCCAGTCATAGGGAGGGATGATGTTTTTTATCGCTGGGTAAGGTGTTGTTTTCATCATGGTCTGAATCTCTGTTAAAGGGATATGTTCCGCCGTTGTTAAAGTTCCTAGGCTCTGTACGAAAAGTAATGTCGCAAACACCGCATGGCACAGGCCAATGAGACCATCGCCGCAAAATTTTTCGCGGGCTTGTCGAACTGTGTAACGATGCGGCGGTTCTCCTTCAACATTGCCCTTATCGGCCAGTAGCCATCGACAGCGTTTGCGGGGGCGACCGCGCAGGCTTGGGGCATAAGCCCTATCCAGCAGCGGTTGATCATTGGCGATATCGCTGGCCTGCCCGCATGAAAGTAGAAAGCGCAGGGGGACGCCATTGGCATCACACAGCATGTGAATTTGGTTGTCAGTCCACCACGGCTGCGTCGCGGAGTTCGTACCGTTTGGCCATCGTGGGCTCCTGCCTTTGATGGTCGCAGACTTTACGGAATCTCAACGCCCGTGGAATTCAAATGGGTTTTAGCTAATTTCGAACAGAGCCTAGGGAATCTCCGAACAAGCCTTCAGTTATGCGAGAATCCCCGCAACACCTGATCCGAGCCGCCCATGAGCCAGATGAGCTTTTCCGACTTTGAGTACGCCGGCAAGCGCAAGCAAACCCGCCGAGAGCGCTTCCTCGCCGAAATGGATCAGGTGGTGCCCTGGGCAGGCCTGCTGGAGCTGATCGAACCGTTCTACCCCAAGGCCGGCGGCGGTAGAAAACCCTATCCTCTGGAAACCATGCTGCGCATCCA
>NZ_JAAQWY010000028.1:0-80137 GCF_012985765.1 Pseudomonas sp. WS 5071
TGGATGCGCAGCATGGTTTCCAGAGGATAGGGTTTTCTACCGCCGCCGGCCTTGGGGTAGAACGGTTCGATCAGCTCCAGCAGGCCTGCCCAGGGCACCACCTGATCCATTTCGGCGAGGAAGCGCTCTCGGCGGGTTTGCTTGCGCTTGCCGGCGTACTCAAAGTCGGAAAAGCTCATCTGGCTCATGGGCGGCTCGGATCAGGTGTTGCGGGGATTCTCGCATAACTGAAGGCTTGTTCGGAGATTCCCTAGCAGAAACTTCGACTGACGAAATTGATCTGTTTGCTCTGATTCAATCACTCTGGCAACAAAAGAAACTGATCCTGGGCACCACCTGTGTGGTAGGCGCCCTGGCCTTGGGCTACGCCATGCTTGCTCCGCGTGAGTACCAGGCCAGCACCGTGCTCAGGCCGGCGGCGATCAATGAGTTGGATGCCCTCAACCGTTCGGAGGTCTACAAGCTGCCACCGACCGAAGCCCTGCTCAAAGTTGGTGCAGCGCTGGATTCCTACGAAACGCGCTTCAATTTTTTTGAATCGCATCAGGAACTGTTTGAGCCGTTGCAAAAAAAAGGCGTAACGCTCGAGCAAAGTTTCGAAATTTTTAACCGCGATGCCATCAACCTCATACAACCGGATCCAAAAAAGCAGGATTCGCTCAGCCCTTTCCTCAAATTGGAAATGACGTATCCCGAGAGTGTTGACGGGGTAAAAATTCTTAACGGTTTTGTTGAATACGCGATCAATAATCAGCGTGCCCAAATTGGTGCAGACCTCAAAGTCATCATTAATAACCGACTTAGAGAGCTGGAAGAAAAAATTGATGCTGCTCGCTCCGGTTACAAGTCAGATAAAGAAGGCAAGATTGCCACACTGATTGAAACCGATACGCTTGAGCGCGCAAAACTGAAAGATGAGTTGCAGGCATTGCGCCTGCAGTTAAAAACCGAACGCGAGTCGCGTATTGCACAGCTCTCGGAAGCCATTTCGATTGCACGTTCATTGGGTATTACCCGTCCCACAACACCCTCTGCGATGTCGGACGCCGGTAAAGGCTCAACCCAAGTGATGCGCACGGAAATCACCTCTCAAAGCATTCCGTTGTATTTCATGGGCACTCAAGCCCTTGAAGCCGAGCGCGCCGCGTTGCTTAAACGGACATCGGACGATTTCACCGACAAACGCATCTCAACCATCGGCAAAAAATTGCAGATGCTGGAGGTCAATCGACAGGTTGAACAGCTCGCAAAACGCTCGAATGAAGATTTGTTCCTGAAAAACATCGAGCCGCTGCGAGCTGAAGTTGTACGTCTTGGCAATTTGAATACCGACATGAGCAAGCTGGGAATTGTCAGCATCGATCGTAAGGCACAGACACCGGCCAGTCCGAGCAAGCCCAAAAAGGCGCTGATTGTCGGGCTAGGTCTGATACTGGGTTGTTTGCTGGGGCTGGGCATCGCCACGGTGCGTTTTTTGGTTGTCAGCCGCCGTGTAGCGTCGTAATCGGTTAAAAAAGTACAGCGACAGATTTGATTTGCGCCCAAATCACTTGCCCTGGCACGAGTTTTAACTGATCCCGCGAGTACCGCGTGATGCGTGCCAGCAAGGCGGTACCGCCTGCATCCAGGCGTACCAGCCTGTGAGCCGGGTTGTCAGCAGGCGCCTCGCTGATGACCGTGGCCTGCAAGCAGTTAAGAATACTGCTGTGTTCGCCCGGCTTCAGGTTCAGGCTGATATCCCGGGCCTGAACCTTGATACGCAATGTCTGGCCTACCGCCAGAGGCCCATGAGCAACCCTCAGGCACTGTTCAGTGCCCGGCAGTTGCAGGGTTAGCAATTGGTAGTCAGCATCGTAGTGCGTGACCTGGCCTTCAATCACCACGCCTGCATCATCCCCTTGCGCCAACGGCAGATCGAGTCTGGAGAGTGTTTGAGCCAGCGGCCCGCAGGCCAGTGCTTTGCCTTCGCTGAGCAATACAATGTGGTCAGCCAGTCGTGCGACTTCCTCTTGTGAGTGACTGACATACAGCACCGGGATCTCCAGCTCTGCATGCAAACGCTCCAGATAGGGCAGTATTTCGCGCTTGCGTTGGCTGTCCAGCGCAGCGAGCGGTTCATCCATCAACAACAATTTTGGGCTGGTGAGCAAGGCGCGCGCAATCCCCACCCGCTGGCGCTCGCCCCCTGATAAATGCGCGGGGGCACGTTCAAGCAGGTGGCTGATGCCTAGTAATTGCGCGGCCTGAACCAACTCCACACGGCGCTCGTGGCGCGCAATGCGGCGCAACCCAAACTCAAGGTTGGCGCGTACCGAAAGGTGGGGGAACAGGCTGGCCTCCTGGAAGATATAGCCCAATGAACGCTTATGAACAGGCATGAAGACATTGCGCGCGCTGTCTTGCCACACCTCCCCATTGATTTCGATATACGCCTCGCGAGCACGTTCAAGGCCCGCAATACAACGCAAACAGGTGGTTTTACCTGAGCCCGAATGGCCAAAAAGGGCTGTCACGCCTTTGCCCGGAAGCTGGAGATCTACGTCCAGGGAAAAGCCGCTGTAACTCAGTGTGAGCCGCACATTAAGCTGCGAATGCATGTTCAGCTCCATTGGTTCGGGGGGCTGCGTTTGGAGTACAACGCCAGCAGAACGATAAAGGAAAACACCAGCATGGCCCCGGATAGCCAATGTGCCTGGGCATATTCCAGGGCTTCGACGTGATCGTAGATCTGCACAGAGACCACACGGGTTTTCTCAGGAATGTTGCCACCAATCATCAGCACTACACCGAATTCGCCCACTGTATGGGCAAACCCGAGAATCGCAGCGGTAATAAAACCTGGACGTGCCAGCGGCAGCGTGACGTAGAAAAAGGTGTCCCAGGGATTGGCGCGCAGGGTCGCAGCCACCTCAAGCGGTCGTCGGCCGATTGCCATGAAGGCATTCTGCAAAGGCTGTACAACAAAAGGCAGGGAGTAAATCACGGAGCCGATCACCAGCCCGGCAAAGCTGAAGGTCAAGGTGCCGAGCCCCAGGAACTGGGTGAGCTGCCCCACAACGCCATTGGGGCCCATCGCCAATAGCAGGTAAAAACCGATCACTGTCGGTGGCAACACCAGTGGTAAAGCCACCACTGCGCCCACAGGGCCGCGCCACCTCGACGTGGTGTGGGCCAGCCATAAAGCGAGTGGCGTCCCTATCACCAACAAAATGGCGGTGGTCAGTGACGCCAGTTTCAGGGTCAGCCAAATGGCGGCGAAATCGGCACTGGACAGCGGCATTTAGCGTTGATAACCAAAGGATTGGATGATGGCCCCCGCTTTGGGGCCTTTCAGGTAGTCCACCAATGCCTGTGCAGCGGCATTGTGATCACCCTTTTTAAGGATCACGGCGTCCTGTTTGATGGGGGCGTGCATCGTGCCAGGCACGATCCACGCTGAACCGCTGGTGATATTGCCATCTTTGTAGATTTGAGACAGCGCGACAAAACCGAGTTCGGCATTCCCTGTCGAAACGAATTGATAAGCCTGTGTGATGTTTTGCCCTTCGACAATTTTTTCTTTGACCTTGTCCGTCAGGCCGAGCTTGGCCAGCACGTGTGTGGCCGCCAGACCATAAGGTGCAGCCTTGGGGTTGGCGATGGACAGATGAGTGTAATGGTTGGCCAATAAGGCTTTGTCAGTGCCGTCAATCAACGCCTTATCCGCTGACCACAATGCCAGCGTGCCAACGGCATAGGTGAAACGGCTACCCGGCACGACGTCACCTTCTTTTTCGAGTTTCTCGGGCGTCGTGTCATCGGCCGCCAGAAACACTTCAAACGGGGCGCCATGCTTGATTTGGGTATAGAACTGGCCTGTCGCACCGTAGGCTGCGATCAATCTATGGCCTGTATCTTTTTCAAAATCCTTGGCAATGGCTTGAATCGGGGCTGTGAAATTGGCGGCAACGGCGACTTGAACGTCACCAGCCTGCACGTTCATGGCCAAGCCAGCGCCGAAAAACGCGACGATTACCAAGGGGACAAAACGCACTGCATGCGCGGTCATCGGGAAACTCCATGTAATGGCGAGGGTCGCCCGGGGTAACGCGCAGCATCGGGCAACGAGAAGATAATCGCTATAGCAAAAAGTTTATAGCGCTTTATTCTCAAATGGCCATCATGGTCGCCTGCGTAGGGGCACTTCAGCCTGCCTTGCGCAGGGTGATATTGACGCGCTGGTCGCCCAGCAATGAATGGGTGCCGGGCTTGATGGGCAAGATCGCATGGTAGCGCAAGCGATCGACGCCCCCCCAGACCACGACATCACCATGAAACAGCGAGATGCGCTGCACAGGATCGCTGCGTTCAAAGCCGCCAAACTGGAAAACTGCCGGCAACCCGAGGGAGATCGAAACAATCGGCGCTGTGAACGCACGTTCGTTCTTGTCCTGATGCAATGACATTTTGGCGCCGGGCGCATAAGCGTTGATCAGGCAGGCATCGGGCACAAACTCCTCAAAGCCTGCGGTAGCCGCAGCGGTTTCAGCGAGGTTCAGCAACACAGGGGGGATCGCAGGCCAAGGTTTGCCGCTCAAGGGGTCAACCGGGCTGTAACGGTAGCCTAGAGCGCTGGTCGTCCACCCCAGCGCGCCACAACTGCTCAGGCGCGCTGACATGGTAAAACCGCCGGGTGTTTGCATAGAGCGAAACGGCGATTCATTCAGTACGCGCTCAAGTGCCGTCAACAATGCCTCGACCCAGGGCAGGGCAAATCCACGCAAGACAAACGCTTGCGTACTGAATTGTTCAATCCGGGCGGGTTGTTGCAGATCGCTTTCGTCAAACAGGTCGAAAGACATGACGGATTAGAGCGCCTTGCTCACTTTAATGTCGGCGATGATTTCTTCTTTGCCGTGAATCTTCTCAAGCGCTGCGCGGGCTTCTTCCACGGTTGCGGACTCGAGCTGCGCGAATTCAAAACGGCGCTCGCCGTTGAGCGTGTACTTGATGACGTATTTAGTGGTTGTCACGGGAGTTCCTGTCGCTAAGAGACGGTGTCAGGTTTAACGGAGCTTGGAGCTGGACCGGCGAACGATTTTGATCGAGTGCTTCAAGGTCGGCTTGCGGGTCACGCTGATGGCGCGGCTGCTGACTGTGTCGATGGTGATATTCCAGAAGCCGGTGCTCGGCGCGGTGATCCTGGCCGGAAACTTGTCAAATGCCCCACCATGGTAGGAGTGGCGGCCGCCATTTTTGAAGCTGCGAAAGTGCGCATCGCTCATCAGGCGAATGTTGCAGGGATGGGAGCACTCGATGACGACAATGTCATCTTCGTTGAGGTGCTCACGCTGGTGAATGAATTTCATGGGGGCTCCGATGGGCGCTTTTGCTAAAAAAACAGGACGATAGCATGTGCTTTAGTCCAAGTTGGAGGCTAAACCAGCTTATTATGCTGCCGTGCAGATGAATCTGACGTTTGGCAAATTAAAATTGCTACTTTTTGAGTATTAATTCCCTGCTGGCAGGGAGAAATTTTAAAGATCCATGGTCGTAGGATCTTTATCGGAGGATTTGTATGAAGTGGGGCGTATTGGTGGCAGTGTTGGCTTTGGGCGGCTGTGCATCCGTAACGGACATTGAGCAGACATTGCCGACGATGAGTGTGATTTCGGGCAAGAAGCCCAATGCCTACGCTCAGTGCCTGGTGCAACAATTGTCACGCACGCGCAAAGCCCCGCAAATTGAGCCGCACAAGGATGGTTTGCGGGTGATTGTTCCGCAAAAGCTTACCTCGGGGCCCACAGCGGTGATTGATATCGAAGAGCGTTCGGCGGGAAGCAGCATCAAGGTTTACGAAAGCATGTCTAACGTGCCGATTCGGCCAGGGGATATTCGCGCGGCAGCCACGCACTGCATCTCAGGCGAATAAAGCTTCCGTTCATTCTTCCTGCGGCAAACACAAAACCTGACACTTGCTTCTTGCAACTGTCAGGTTTTTTTCTTACGCCTGCCGGATAGTGAGGACTACGCATTGCAGGCAAATGGCCATTAGCTTACTATTTGTGTGCTTATAAGGGTTAAGCCTAAGCATATAACAATAATGGAGCGGGCCATGGTGCCACTTAAGCGAACACTGGCCGGTGGTTTGGTGCTGCTTGCTATCAGCAGCGTTCAGGCCGCGGAGCCTCGCAACATCTTCCTGCAAGGTGGCAGTCAGCCTGGGGCCACAGCCTGTATGGCGTGTCATGGCATGGATGGCATGGGCGTCGCCCCGGCAGGATTTCCGCGATTGGCAGGTCTTTCTGCCGATTACCTCAGCAAACAGCTGCGTGACTTTAGAGAGGGCTCGCGGGTAAGTCCCGTGATGCAGCCGTTGGCCAGTGCATTGACGTCGGATGAGATCCGTTCAGTGACCACAGCCTTAGCCGCCATGCCTGCGCCAACTGCGCCTACTGTAAGTCGCAGCCAGGTGGTCAAAAGTGTGGGTCAGTCACTGGCCCTTCGCGGCGCCTGGGAGCGCAACATTCCTGAATGCGTGAGCTGCCATGGGCCTGGCGGTGCAGGGGTTGGCAGCGCCTTTCCGCCACTGGCCAATCAACCCGCCCTTTACCTTGCCGGACAGCTTAATGCCTGGCGTGAAGGCTTGCGCCGCAACGACCCGAGCGACCTGATGGGGCATATTGCCAAAGCCATGACAGCAGAAGAAGTGAAGGCGGTCGCTGAGTATTTCGCCACCCTGGCACCTCAGGAGGCTGCGCAATGAAACGTCTGTTGCCCGTGTATGCGTTTTGTGTGCTGGTTGCACCGATGGCGGGTGCAGCCACCATTGCCATGGAAGATCAGTCGCAGCTTAAAATCCCGTCTGCGGCAAAGCACCCGAATGCCTATTTTCGTCCGCCGCAGCAAAGCGAACTTCCCGACAATGCCTATGGAAAGATGGTCATGGACGGGTACGCACTGTTTGTGGACACCAAACGTCAGGCGCCCCAATTCGTCGGCAATGGCCTCAATTGCACCAATTGCCATCTGGATCAGGGAAAACTGGCGAACTCCGCGCCGCTGTGGGGGGCTTACCCGATGTACCCCGCGTATCGCAAGAAAAATGACAAGGTCAATACGTTTGCCGAACGCCTGCAGGGCTGTTTTCAGTTCAGTATGAATGGCGGCACGCCACCGGCCGCAGACAGTCGTGAAATCACAGCCTTGTCGGTGTATGCCTATTGGTTGTCGACAAAAGCGCCCGTTGGGGTCGAGCTGCCCGGGCGCGGCTATCCGCAGGTGCCTGAACCCGCTGGCGGCTACGACTTGGTGCGTGGCGCAGCTGTTTATCAGGCGCACTGTGCGCTGTGTCATGGCAATGAGGGGCAAGGCCAGAAGGTTGGAACCGATTACGTGATGCCACCTTTGTGGGGTAAAGACTCCTACAACTGGGGGGCGGGCATGCATCGCATCAATACGGCGGCGTCGTTCATCAAGCACAATATGCCCTTGGGTAAACCCGGCAGTTTGAGCGACGAGCAAGCTTGGGATGTGGCGGCGTATGTCAATACGCGCGAGCGACCACAAGACCCGCGTTTGGTGGAGGGGTCGATTGAAAAAACACGCGTGAAGTTTCACGCCAATGACGGGGTCAATGCGTATGGGCAAACCGTTAATGGCGTTTTGATCGGGCAAGGTATCCCGTAAACTGTGCCCCTTGAACCTCACTGCCGTTAAAAACGTGTAGAGCCACGGCAGTTTTTCAGGAGAACGCGATGAAACGAGCGCTTGTCCGGCAGCGTCATGCCGAAGGCAGCATTACAGCTACCCATGCCATCCCCAACCCGGCCGCGACCGATGAGTGGATTGTTTTTTTCAAGAAGAGTGCAGGGCGCAGTTTCTTTTTGGTGGATGACAACGACGAAGTTGAGTCTTTCGAAGGCCTGGATACGTTAGTGGAAACGCTGCGTTCACTGGGTATCAAGTTCGTCGAAGTGCACCTCTGAGGCTGGAGCTATTTGCACATCACGATAATCGTACGGCTGGTGAAATTTCCGACATCGACACCCATGGTCTTTTCGCTTTCCTTGACGGCCGAAGAGCCATCTGTGCCAACAATCGTGTACCCCGTGCCAGCACATGAAGCGTCCGCCTTTTCATAGCACTTGCCCCATGACATGGCCTCACCGGAGCAGTCGATGCTCAGTCCCTGCTGGCCGTCAGGCAAGTAGGTGTTGGATGCTGTTGCGCAGCCTCCGAGGGTCAACAGTACGCCTATCAGAATCTTTTTCATTGAGTGCCAGTTTTCGCAAAGAAGGTCAGGAGGATTTATTACGCTTGCGCACCGGTGAAGGGGGGAGGTCCTGAAGCACAGCGGCCACTTCGATGGCGGCCGCCTCTGTCACAAAAGCGCCTGCAACCTGCTCTTCGGTGTTGCCTAAGATCCACCACTCACCTGGCTGGATTTCTTTAATCAGATACCCGTTAACTTTTTTTACATCCGACATGGCAATTAGATCCTCTGCTTGGAAAAGCACGTATGGTACCGCCAAACCGGGGCCTGCGCTGTCAAGGATGTTTAAGTGCCACTAGTCTCAAGCAGACCCTGGCGTTATTTCAGAGGTTCCGTAAATGACACTGGCACATGAAAAAAAAGTTAAAAAGGAACTAAGTGGCACATATTTTCTCTATGTTGGTATCAGGATGCTATCGGGGGCATTGTAAGGTTGCTGCCGCCTGATTAGACTGCGCCAAATCCGTACGCACAGCCCTTTTAAGGACTCATATGATCAAGAAATGCTTGTTCCCAGCAGCCGGCTACGGCACTCGCTTTTTGCCAGCGACCAAAGCCATGCCTAAAGAAATGCTGCCGGTGGTGAACAAGCCACTGATCCAGTACGGTGTTGAAGAAGCACTCGATGCAGGCCTGAACGAAATCTCTATCGTGACCGGACGTGGTAAGCGCGCACTTGAAGACCACTTCGACATCAGTTACGAGCTGGAAAACCAGATCAAGGGCACTGATAAAGAGAAATACCTGGTAGGTATCCGTCGCCTGCTGAGCGAATGCTCGTTCTCTTACACCCGTCAGACCGAAATGAAAGGCCTGGGTCACGCTATTCTGACTGGCCGTCCACTGATCGGCGACGAACCTTTTGCTGTCGTGCTGGCGGATGACCTCTGCGTCAACCTTGAAGGCGATGGCGTTTTGACCCAAATGGTCAAACTGTACAACCAGTACCGCTGCACCATCATCGCCATTCAGGAAGTTGATCCGCAGGAAACCAACAAGTACGGCGTAATCGCCGGTGACCTGATTGGTGATGACCTGTACCGCGTGCGCAACATGGTTGAGAAGCCAGCGCCTGAAGACGCGCCTTCCAACCTGGCGATCATCGGTCGTTACATCCTGACCCCTGACATCTTTGATCTGATCAAGCAAACCGAACCGGGTAAAGGTGGCGAAATCCAGATTACCGACGCGCTGATGAAGCAGGCGCAAAACGGCTGCGTGATCGCGTACAAGTTTAAGGGCAAGCGTTTCGACTGCGGTGGTGCTGAAGGCTACATCGAAGCTACCAACTTCTGCTTCGAGAACTTCTACAAAACCGGCAAAGCTTACTAAGTAACGCGAGTTTGCTGACTGCTTCAAGGGAAAGCCACCTACGGGTGGCTTTCTCGTTTTCCGATTTCAGTCACCCTCGGCGCTGGTCAATCGTGCTGTAGGGATTATGCTGATGGACTGCTCAGGAGATAGTGATGTCCTACGAATTTGATTTGTTTGTGATTGGAGCCGGGTCCGGCGGTGTACGGGCTGCCCGTTTTTCAGCAGGCTTTGGTGCAAAAGTGGCCGTGGCTGAAAGCCGCTACTTGGGCGGAACGTGCGTCAATGTGGGGTGCGTACCCAAAAAGCTGTTGGTCTACGGCGCCCACTTTGCTGAAGAGTTCGAGCAAGCGTCAGGCTTTGGCTGGACGCTGGGCACGTCCAGCTTCGATTGGTCAACGCTGATTGCCAACAAGGACTGTGAGATTAATCGTCTCAACGGTATCTACCGCAACTTGCTGGTAAACAGTGGTGTCACGCTGCTTGAAGGGCACGCCAGATTGACCGGGCCAAACGAGGTGGAGGTCAATGGTCAACGCCATACTGCAAAACATATCCTCATCGCCACAGGTGGCTGGCCACAGATTCCGGACATTCCGGGTCGTGAGCATGCCATCAGCTCCAATGAAGCGTTCTTCCTGAAGGAGCTTCCAAAGCGTGTACTGGTCGTGGGCGGAGGCTACATTGCCGTCGAGTTTGCCGGGATTTTCCAGGGCTTGGGCGCCGAGACCTCGCTGCTGTATCGCGGTGAGATGTTCCTGCGGGGGTTTGATGGCTCTGTACGCAAGCATTTGCATGAAGAGCTGCTTAAGCGTGGTATGGACGTTCAGTTCAACGCCGATATTGCGCGAATTGACAAGCAGGCAGATGGCAGTCTGAGCGCCACGCTCAAGGACGGGCGTGTGCTTGAAGCCGATTGCGTGTTCTATGCGACGGGGCGCCGGCCGATGCTCGACAACCTTGGCCTTGAAGCGACGGGCGTCACACTGGACAAGCGCGGTTTTGTTCAAGTCAACGACCTGTACCAAACCGACGAACCTTCGATCCTGGCCATCGGCGACGTCATCGGCCGCGTGCAGCTGACACCAGTAGCGCTCGCAGAAGGCATGGCAGTGGCGCGTCGTCTGTTCAAGCCCGAGCAATACCGGCCAGTGGATTACAACATGATTCCAACAGCCGTCTTCAGCCTGCCCAATATCGGGACGGTGGGCTTGAGCGAGGAACAGGCCCTCGAAGAAGGTCACACGGTGCAGGTCTTCGAAAGCAGTTTCCGGCCGATGAAGCTGACGTTGACTGAATGCCAGGAACGCACGTTCATGAAGCTGGTGGTTGATGCTGAAACGGACAAAGTACTGGGCTGTCACATGGTCGGTCCTGAAGCTGGAGAAATTGTGCAAGGTTTGGCGATTGCCATGAAGGCCGGGGCGACCAAGCAACACTTTGACGAAACCATTGGTGTGCACCCCACTGCCGCAGAAGAATTCGTCACCATGCGCACGCCCGTTAAGCGCTGACTGATTGTGGGTGCGGAGACTGCCGCAGGCGACGCCATACGCCTGCGGCAGTCGCTCTGCATCCATCACGCTGTATGCGCTGTATATATCAACCACCCGCATGTGCGTGCGTTCATCAATCATCCCGTCTGGAAATGTTGATTTATCAATCACAGACGGATGAAGGCCATGAAACCGATACCGACTCGAGTACGGCGGCAATTTGATGAGCGTGCAGATGCTGTACTGCCAGGTTTAAGCCCTGATTTTCTGAGTGCTGATGATGCCGCGCGTTATGTCCATGCATTAATCGATCACACGCACGCTAAAGAGTGTGGAGGGCTAATCCTCAAAGCAGAGGATGGCAAGTATGTGGCGACCTTGCCGTTCTTTACGGAGACCGACGAATACAACCCTTATCGCTTGCTTCCTGTCGATGAGACCGGAAAGCTAAGTCATCCCCCCGGCTTTATCTGCTATGCCCTTTATCATTCGCATACCAATGACTATGAGCCCAGCCCCGCGAAGAATGACCTGCGTGAAATAGCGGCCCTTTATACGCGAGACAGTTTTTTACGCCCAACGATGTGTTTCGCAATACGGATATAGCCACATTCATCAGCGTGCATTATTTGTCAGGCTTGAATGGCTCGTTAATTAAATATCAGTCCAAAGGGGCTGAGCAGGATGACGCGCTTGAAGATGTAATGGTCGAGGCCATGTTTAAGGCAACGCTGTTTGAGGTTCTCACCGAGCAGATCCGGGGCGCCGCTACGCTAGGAAAATTGTCGGTCATTCAGTCCAGTGAGGTGTGGCGCGGAAAGGTCGGCAGGGTTGGCGCGGACTTTGAGGTGTATACGCCTTCGAGTTATCTGGATCTTGCTCCCAGAATCGTTGAGCATCCGGCATTCGGAGCGGTCAACCCAACCCTCGAAGAGGCCATTAAGGATGCAAAGTCACGCAGTCACCAATCAAGTGAGCGTCACTATGGGGTAATTTTGCAACATTTAACGCGGCAAGAATTTATTGCTTCCGAGCCCGTTTTGGGTGAGGTGGACTTTTCGCTTAGCAGAGTGTTTGGAGCGGGTGCTGAAGGGGGCGTCCAGTTGCCTGACGGCTATGAGGTTCATGGCTTCTACTGCGCCAGTTCTCTTTATCACTCGCCCAAGCGCTTGCCGCCACGTGATCGCGGGTTGTTTAAACACTTTATTGACCCTGAGTTTTTATTGGCAGGTATCAAGGCGGCATGTTCGCGCACTGAACGGCCGGTCCCTCTTTATATCAACGCCCGTGAGGGGGCGGTATTAAGGGTTATGCCGGATAACAACAGTGTTAGGTGCCTGTCCGAGTTGATTGATGAGTCAGGTGCGGCGTCACCTCGGTATACACCTAATAACGTGTTGGCGGGGACGGTAGCGATGCGCGACTACATTTGCACGGTTGCTGCCACTGTTCAGCTAAGTGTTATTGATGCCACTGATATGTGGGGCGCAGTTGGACGAGTAGACGCACACTGGCAGCCCTACAAGCACGTCACCGAGCGCGACTGGAGTCCTGCTTTCAGGGATGCTGACGCTGTCGCCCTGCATGTGCACCAGCACATTAAGCGTGAGAGTGATCGCGTGTTTGGCGGGCTCATCTGTCAGCGCGCAGATGGTTTATTTACGGCCACCGAGCCTGTCGCGTCGTACAGCGAAACATTCGATCCCATGAGTGTTTATCCTGCTGAATCGCCTGCGCTAATGCCTGAAGGCTACCGGGTGGTTGCGGTTTACCACACTCACCGGGTGCAGCCTTTACAGTTATGGCGCTCGGCTGAAGAAGAGCAGTTGTATCGCAACATGCTTGAACCTCATGAGCTGCGGGCTGCCATTGATGAGCGTCAGTGGGCGCAATACCGATACTTTTTTGGGCACGATGGTGCGCTCATCAAGTACACGCCGAGCGGTTCCGAGCGTGAAGGTCGGCTGATGGAGAGAATTACGCCCAGGGCGGATCAGCTTGAATGTGTTCGAAAAAATGCACTTCAGATGAAGTTGCGCGCCAATGCGCTAAAGCCCAGTGAATACATCAGCCTGGTTGCACGATCGGGTTCATTGCAGGTGCTGGTTGGCAGCCCTGCGTGGGGGGAGGTGGGGACGGTGACGTCTACCTGGAAGATCACCGTATCTCGAGCTGACCCGGCTGCGGAAAAGAAGCCGGCCAGTCCGGGACTTTAAATCGCCTGGGTCAGGCGCTCAGCCTTCGGCAAACAGGACTGAGCGTCTGGCAGCAGGCTACTGCTTCTACTGCGTCATTCGCCGGGCGGCGTGACGGGTAAAGGCGCTTCGTGTTCTCTCAGTGCCTTAAAGGTTTCAAGTGCTGCCTCAGCCTTCATCGCACGCATGGTGAGGCCTGTGACAGCCTGTTGAGCTTCGGTCTGTACATGCTTAAGCGTTTCGCCCTCATGGATTGCCACCCGCAACCGTTCTTGGAGCAGGGTGCGCTCCCCCTCCAACTGGCTCACCTGATTGCTCAAGTGTTGGTTGTGTTGCGCCAGCTTTTTCTGCTGCTCATTGACCTGATGGATTTCCTTGGCCAGCGCACGGTTTTCACTGAGCACCCGTTCGTTATCGCGGTGCAGTTGTGTGATTTCATCCTGCCGCACAAGGGCGCTTTGCTGCGCCTGTCGCAGTTCCATCTGCACCTGTTGCAACTGACCCTCATGGCGCCGCTGATCTTGCTCGCGCTGCTCTTTGGCAGCGCTGCGGTAATGCTCCAGCGCATCGCGCGCATGGAGGTGTTTTTCTTCCAGCGAACGTATTTGCTCGTCACGGTCTTTGAGGCGCAGTTCAAAATCGCTGCACGCCTGATTTAGAGCCGCATTACGCGTCTGCTCGGTCTGCAGCATGGAGCGCGTGGACTCGAGGTGAGCGGTTTCCTGGTTCAAGGCTGTCGCCTGAATATCCAGCTCCTGTTTCAGCGCAGACAGCGTCAGTTGAGCTTCAGACAATTGGGTCTGCAGCTGCGTTTTCAGCTGTTCGTAATGTGCCTGGGCGCGATCAATCGGTTCTTGTGCTTGCTCTTGCAGCCGATGGGCGAGGCGGGAGACCAAGTCTGCCAGCTCATCGCCAAGCGCTTCATGGGAAACACCTCGACGGCTGTCACTGTCGTCCAACTCCTTCAAATATCGGTGAATAGTGGTTTTTGAGCCGGTATTCCCCATCTCGATCCGCACCGCATCAATGCTTGGGTGTTCACCACGGGCCAGGATTGCCGCGCGTGCAATTTGCACCACTGCTTTGTTTACGCCGCCGCGAGCCATGGGTATCTCCTACGATTATGTACTGTGGTATGTATCATGTAATTACATACTATATTGAATTGAATCTTCTGTCATATTTTATGAATTATCAGGCGGGATATACTGGTATTATCCCGCGTCAAGGGCTGTTTTGTGATTTTCAGGCCTGTTTCCAGTACGCAAATGTGAGAGATGCCCCAATGAGCGATCTTGATCGCTATCTGAACGCGGCTACCCGCGATAACACCCGACGCAGTTACCGCGCCGCCATTGAGCACTTTGAAGTGACATGGGGCGGTTTTTTGCCTGCCACCAGTGACAGCGTGGTCCGTTACTTGGTGGCGCACGCAGGCCAGCTCTCGATCAACACCTTGAAATTGCGTCTGTCGGCCATAGCTCAATGGCACAACAGCCAAGGCTTTGCCGACCCCACAAAGGCGCCGGTGGTGCGCAAAGTGTTCAAAGGCATCCGTGCGTTACACCCGGCGCAAGAAAAGCAGGCAGAACCGTTGCAATTGCAGCATCTGGAGAAAGTGATTGATTGGCTCGAAAGTGAGGCCCAAGCGGCTCAAGCCAATGCCGATAAGCCGGGATGGCTGCGTGCGCGTCGCGACACGGCGCTGATTCTGCTGGGGTTTTGGCGGGGCTTTCGCAGTGACGAGCTGTGCCGTTTGCAGATTGAACACGTGCAAGCACTCGCAGGTTCGGGCATCACCCTGTATCTGCCGCGCAGTAAAGGTGACCGAGACAACCTCGGTAAAACCTTCCAGACCCCGGCATTGCTTCGCCTGTGCCCGGTGCGCGCTTACATCGAGTGGCTCAATGCTTCAGCGCTGGTCCGCGGCCCGGTATTCAGAGGGATCGATCGCTGGGGCAATCTGGGTGAGGAGGGCTTGCACGCTAACAGTGTTATTCCCTTGTTGCGTCAAGCGCTGGAGCGAGCTGGCATTCCCGCCGAACAGTACACAAGCCATTCGTTGCGACGTGGTTTTGCAACATGGGCGCATCAAAGTGGCTGGGACCTTAAGTCCCTGATGAATTACGTCGGCTGGAAGGACGTTAAGTCAGCGATGCGCTATGTTGAAGCGTCCCCGTTTACCGGGATGAGCATTGCGGCAGAAAAACGTATCGGGCCTTGATCGGGATCAAGATGCGGGTTGGCGGGCTGGCAGAAAGTGATATTCGGGTTTCTTCTATTAATAGGGCAACCTGATAGCCAAAACCAATCACCAGCATCAGCTTTCCCAATGAGCCAGATACAACATGTGTTGTTAGGATTCACCCCATCAACTTTTCAACCCTGACGGAGAGTCAAAGATGCCTATCATCAATAGCCAAGTAAAACCGTTCAAAGCCACCGCTTACAAAAACGGCAGCTTCGTAGAAGTGTCGGACGCCGACCTGAAAGGCAAATGGTCCGTTGTGTTCTTCTACCCGGCTGACTTCACATTCGTATGCCCAACCGAGCTGGAAGACCTGGCTGACAACTACGAAGAGTTTAAAAAACTCGGCGTGGAAATCTACAGCGTGTCCACTGACACTCACTTCGCTCACGCTGCATGGCACAACACTTCGCCAGCCATTGGCAAAATCCAGTACACCATGATCGGCGACCCGACGCTGACTATCTCTCGCAACTTCGACGTTCTGATCGAAGAAGCGGGCCTGGCGGATCGCGGCACGTTCGTGATCAACCCTGAAGGTCAGATCAAAATCGTTGAGCTGAACGATGGCGGCGTTGGCCGTGATGCTTCCGAACTGCTGCGCAAAATCAAGGCTGCCCAGTACGTCGCTGCCCACCCGGGTGAAGTGTGCCCGGCCAAGTGGAAAGAAGGTGAGTCCACCCTCGCGCCATCGCTCGACCTGGTCGGCAAGATCTAAGCCTGTGAGCCAGCCAAGGGCGGTGATCCGCACCTGAGTTGTTAGCAGCATCGCCCTCAAAACGCCCGGGCGAGATTCGCTCGGGCGTTTTTTTTACACAGTCTTAAACCGTTAAGGAGATCGCCCGTATGTTGGACGCCAATTTAAAAGCTCAGTTGAAGTCATACCTGGAGCGGGTCACCCAGCCGATCGAGATCGTTGCATCCCTCGACGACGGTGCGAAATCCCGTGAAATGCATGACTTGTTGAAAGAAATCGCCAGCCTTTCCAGCCAGATCACGTTGCTGGACAACGGTACCGATGCGCGCAAACCATCGTTCTCGTTGAATCGCCCGGGCGGTGATATCAGTCTGCGTTTTGCAGGCATCCCCATGGGCCACGAATTTACATCGCTGGTACTGGCCTTGCTGCAAGTAGGCGGCCACCCATCGAAAGCCAGTCCCGAAGTGATTGAACAAATTCGCTCGCTCACAGGCGAGTTCAACTTCGAGACGTACTTCTCCCTGTCCTGCCAAAACTGCCCGGACGTGGTTCAGGCGCTGAACCTGATGGCCGTGCTCAACCCCAATATTCGCCACGTGGCGATTGACGGCGCCCTGTTTCAGGACGAGGTCAATGATCGCCAGGTGATGGCGGTTCCCAGCGTTTACCTGAACGGCGTCAACTTTGGTCAGGGCCGCATGGGTCTTGAAGAGATTCTCGGCAAGCTGGACACCGGCGCCATTGAGCGTCAGGCCGAGAAAATCAGCGCTAAAGATGCCTTTGATGTGCTGGTGATTGGCGGCGGCCCGGCCGGCGCAGCAGCGGCTATTTATGCTGCCCGTAAAGGCATCCGCACCGGCGTGGCAGCAGAGCGTTTCGGCGGTCAGGTGCTGGACACCATGGCCATCGAAAACTTCATCTCGGTTCAAGAAACCGAAGGGCCGAAGCTGGCCACGGCACTTGAAGAACACGTCAAGCAATACGACGTGGACATCATGAACCTGCAACGCGCAGACCAATTGATTCCGGGTAAGGCCGGCGAGCTGCACGAAGTCAAATTTGCCAGTGGGGCGTCGTTGAAAGCCAAAACGCTGATTCTGGCGACCGGTGCGCGCTGGCGTGAAATGAACGTGCCCGGCGAGCAGGAATACCGCAGCCGTGGCGTTGCATACTGCCCGCACTGCGACGGGCCGCTGTTCAAGGGCAAGCGCGTGGCCGTCATTGGTGGCGGTAACTCAGGGGTTGAGGCAGCCATTGACTTGGCCGGCATCGTTGCTCACGTCACCTTGCTTGAGTTCGACACCAAGCTGCGGGCCGATGCCGTCTTGCAGCGCAAACTCAACAGTTTGCCAAATGTCACTGTCATCACCCAGGCACAAACCACGGAAGTGACTGGCGACGGTCAGAAAGTGAATGGCTTGCGTTACAAAGATCGTCAATCCGGTGACGTGCACACTGTCGAGCTGGAAGGGATTTTTGTCCAGATCGGTTTGTTGCCTAACACTGATTGGCTCAAAGGGACTGTCGAGTTGACACCACGTGGCGAAATTGTGGTGGATGCGCGGGGTGAAACGTCGATCCCCGGTATTTTTGCAGCCGGTGACGTTACTACAGTGCCGTACAAACAAATCGTGATTGCGGTAGGCGAGGGCGCCAAGGCGTCGCTGAGTGCCTTCGATCATTTGATCCGCACGTCTGCTCCTGATTGATGGTTCGGACAGAAAAAAACCCATGAGCAATCATGGGTTTTTTTTGCGCTGCTTATTACAGCGGGGTGGGCTGAATTATCTCGACCCAGTAGCCGTCGGGGTCTTTGATGAAGGCCAGGGACTTCATGCGGCCATCGCTCAGACGCTTCTGAAAGTCGACATTCAGTGCCTCAAAACGCTCGCAGGCCGCGACAATATCAGGCACGGAAATGCAGATATGGCCAAAGCCGCGCGGATCGGTATTGCCATTGTGGTAAACAACGCTGTCGTCGGTTTCCGAGCCGTGGTTGTGGGTCAGTTCCAGAATGCCCGGGATAGACTTCATCCATTCGGTGCGTGCGGCGTCATCCGCCGGGATCTGCGCTTTGTCGACCAGCGCCAGGAAGTACAGGCTGAACGCTGCTTCAGGGAAGTCGCGCTTTTCCACCAATGAGAAACCCAGGATGCGGGTGTAAAAATCCAGGGATTTCTCGATGTTCTTGACGCGCAGCATCGTGTGGTTGAACACGAAATTTTGGGTAGCGCTATCCGGTGTGGCAGTAACGCCGGGAATGCTGTTCAGTGTTTGCAGGCTCATGAACCCTCCGAAGATGATGCTTGGATGATTGGTCGCTACGTTAAGCGTGATGAAGGGAATGATACGGAATGTGACGCCATGCGCCAAACCCGATTCGGCTCATGGGACGGATGGCGATGTTGATGTAGAGCGGGCGCTCGATAAATCCGAGGCAAAAAGAAGCCCGCCGAAGCGGGCATGGGGCGCTAGTCCTTTAGCAGCCTTCATCCTGAAACTATGGGTGTGAAAAATTTGTGAATATCGATGCGCTTGCGACTATCGGACCCGTAACCCGGCTGAATGGTCCTCGCACTATCGGCGCCGGTGGACATGGGTGAGCCTTCAATGTGCTGTAAAGAGGGCGCTATAAATTACTTGCCCAAAAAAGCCCTGATAAACAGGGCTTTTACAGGAAGGGTCAGCTGCGAACCCAACGCTCGACGGTTGATGCGCCGTACTTTTCCTTCCATGCTTTAAGCCCGCGATGGTTACCGCCTTTGGTTTCAATAAGTTCACCGGTATGTGGGTTGTGATAAACCTTCACAACACGGGCTTTGCGCTGTTTAGGGGCTGCTGAAGGCTTGGATGTCACGGGGTGAGGATCAAGAATCGCGATGATGTCACGCAGATTCTTATTGTAAGATTTCATCAACCCTTGAAGTTTTTGCTCGAATTCAATCTCCTTTTTTAATCCGGCATCATTTTTCAAGGCTTCCAACTGCGCCATTTGTTCTTGTAGCGCCTTTTCAGCGGCGCGAAACTCGGCAAGTCTGCTCAAAGTCATTACTCCGATCGTGGGTTCGGTCTGTACCTGACCGATGTGATGAAAGATGGACGGGCAACATAAGGTAGACAGAACAGTACTTCAGCGGTTCATTGCAAATGACTGCTCAGTAACATAAGGAATTGGACGACCTGAATCCGGTCAAAAAAATTGTAGTAGTTAATTTACAAACTGCCACACAACAGATGATCGGCTCTATAACACCTGATTAAAGCGTTTGGCTTCGTTTACATCTATGCGGTCGGGCGCTCGTGCAAAGACACGATAAACTGCTCTGCAGGTAAAGGGCGTGCGAACAAGTACCCCTGCAAAAACGCCACGCCACGGGCTGCCAGATAGTCGCTTTGTTCCTCGGTCTCAATCCCTTCCGCGACAACCCCCAGCCCCAGTTTTGCGCTGAGCTCAATAATGGCATCAAGAATATGAATGGACAGGGCATCCGCGCCGATCATGGCGACGAAACTTTGATCAATTTTTAAATAATCCACATTGAATTCATGCAGGTAGCCCAGGCTTGAGTGCCCTGTGCCGAAGTCATCAATGGCTATCATCACCCCCAGCTCATGCAATTGGGCAAATAAGCGGTGGGTCACCTCACTCGGGACAATCAATTCACGCTCTGTTAACTCCAATACGAGTTTTATATGCCCGGGTGCAAAAGCCTTAAGAAAAGACCGGCAGTCTTCAACCAGTTCAAGGTCTTGACAGTGCCGGGCCGTGATATTGAACCCAATATGAAAACCGGTCTCCAGACGATTGGCCTGTGGCGCCAGCAACTTTGCGGTTTGCTGCATTAACGACCTCGTCATGGGCACAATAAGCCCGGAGTGCTCTGCAAATGGAATGAACAAATCAGGCCCGACCAGACCTTCGCGTGGATGTTGCCAGCGCATCAATACTTCAGCGCCCGCCCACTGCCGGTCAGCGGCGCGCACAATAGGCTGGAAAAAGGGAATGAATTCTCCTGCCTCCAACCCCCGCTGGAGTTCATGGCTGGGAGATGACGCGCGCTTTTGTAACCAGCGAACAGTGGCCGCCGACACCACGCCCAAAAAGATCAGTAATGCGAGTAAACCGGGGTATTCCACCACAGCAAAACGCCACACTTCACCGTCGCTGAAACCCGCCACGACACGGTAGGGGTATTCAGACGATGGCAAGCTAACTTGCGCCACAGGGTATTGCGGTACAGGCGTAGTGCGAACGACGCCATAACGGTCAATCCAGGCATCGCCCACTTGTATCAATAAAAGGGTTTTATGATTGATAAGGCCCAATACATTGACCAAGTGAAAACCATACAGGCTGACCAGAACGCCTTGAGCGTTTTTTTGTTTGCGCAGGATCAGCAGGGGTTCGTTCGGGGTGACCGGATTGCCTGCCATTAACCACAACCGCCCGGCGGCATAATTATCCGGGTTGACGGTTTCCTTGAAGTTGCCGAACAGCGAGGAGCAGTACAGTTGGTTATCCCATACCAGGTTGACCGAGCGAACAAAGGGGCGGCGAGTAACTTGATCGCGTAGCGCAAGTTCGATCTGGGGGCAGGCCTGACCGGATAAAGGCAGCACCACCTCCGAGGCCAGTGCTGCATTGTCGAGCATTTGATCGAATTGCCTGACCGCCTCGGTCGAGGTCTGTTGAGCGACCAGTTTCAAAGAACGATCAGCCTGCCAGACAATGATGCACAACCCCAGCACCACAGGCAGTAATCCACTGAGCACAACCAACGCGTAACGCTCTGTCCATTTGCGGGTCATTTTCAGCGTTAAAGGCATTCAGGTTCCTGCGCACACAAGGGCTATCGATAGAAAGAGGGTAGGCGGTAATAGGAAAAGGCTAGCATTGGTACGCCACAAATTCACGGGTGGCCGGGACAAACCTGATTACGCCATGTAGAATCCGCTTACGCATACAAGAATAATGACTTCTGCAAGCAGAAGCCCCGCCCGCAAGAGATGGGTCGACATGAAGATATTCGGGTTCCAACTGATTCACGGAGATTTCCTTGCGCGCAGTGTACGTGGCATTTCCTGCGCGCCGCCTCAATGCTTCGGCATTCTTAGCAAATAACCCTACGTTAATTCTAAAAATGACAAAGATGAGGCGCCAAAATGGCTGATCTATACGAAAACCCAATGGGTCTGATGGGCTTTGAATTCATCGAGTTCGCATCCCCAACACCGAATACCCTTGAACCCATTTTCGAAATCATGGGTTTTACCAAAGTCGCCACCCACCGCTCCAAGGCTGTGCACCTGTACCGCCAGGGCGACATTAACCTGATCCTCAACAATGAGCCTCACAGCGTAGCCTCCTACTTTGCTGCCGAGCACGGCCCGTCCGTTTGCGGCATGGCATTTCGCGTGCGCAATGCGCAGCAGGCTTATGCCCGGGCACTTGAACTGGGCGCGCAACCGATTGAAATCCCGACCGGTCCAATGGAACTGAACCTCCCTGCGATCAAAGGCATCGGTGGTGCACCGCTGTACCTGATTGACCGTTATGGCGAAGGCAGTTCGATCTATGACATCGACTTTGTTTTCATTGAAGGCGTGGACCGTCATCCCGTGGGGGCAGGCCTGAAAATCATCGACCACCTGACCCACAACGTGTACCGCGGGCGTATGGCTTACTGGGCCAATTTCTACGAAAAGCTCTTTAACTTCCGTGAAATTCGTTACTTCGACATTAAGGGTGAGTACACCGGCCTGACGTCCAAGGCCATGACAGCCCCGGATGGCATGATCCGCATCCCGCTCAATGAAGAGTCGTCCAAGGGTGCCGGGCAGATCGAAGAGTTCCTGATGCAGTTCAACGGCGAAGGCATTCAGCACGTGGCTTTCCTCAGTGACGACCTGGTCAAGACCTGGGACGCGCTGAAGAAAATCGGCATGCGCTTCATGACAGCTCCACCGGACACCTATTACGAAATGCTTGAAGGCCGCTTGCCAAATCATGGCGAGTCGGTAGAGGCCCTGCAATCACGCGGGATCTTGCTCGATGGTTCGTCCGATAAGGGCGACAAGCGCTTGCTGCTGCAGATCTTCTCCGAAACCCTGATGGGCCCGGTGTTCTTCGAGTTTATTCAGCGCAAGGGGGACGACGGTTTTGGGGAAGGTAACTTCAAGGCCCTGTTTGAATCCATCGAGCGTGATCAGGTGCGTCGCGGTGTATTGACCGCAGACTGATTCTGGCGCACAAAAAAACGCCCGCCCTGTCATAGGGGCGGGCGTTTTTTTATGGGCTTAAAACAAGCCTGCGGCAATGTTGATGGAGAAACCCAATACAGCCGTGTTGAACAAGAAACCCAACAAGGAGTGGCCCAATACAGCTTTACGCATCTCGCGGGTGGCAATTGAAACGTCAGCGGTTTGTACCGCTACGCTCAACGTGAAAGAGAAGTACAGGAAGTCCCAGTAGTCTGGGTCCAGCTCACCTTCAGGAAAACGCAGCGCAGGTTCAGGGCCATCATTGTTGTAAAAGAGTCGGGCGTAGTGAAGGCTGAAGATAACCCCGATCATCAACCACGAACCGACGATGGTCATACCCGTGAAGGCGTAGTGCATCACCTGGTCGGTGTTGCTCAGTTTGCTATTACCGGAGAGCTCAAGGGTGATCGCTGCCAGGCTGGCGATTGCAGCCACGCAGACAGTGAACAACACCATGCTGGCATTTTCGTCTTCAACTTCCGCCGTGCGTTTGACGTCGCAGGCTTTGGAGCGAACCACCAGCCAGAACGTCAACGCCAGGTACAGCCAGACACCGGCATTCCAGCCCAGCAGAAACTGGGTGGTCAGGGTCGCGGCGGGTGCGAAAATCCCGACCGCAACCCCCAGAACAGTGGCAGCGGTCAGGCGAGGGTGAGTGCGTGCAAGGTGCGGCATAAACAGTCCCTGTAACGTGGTAGTGCTGAACCTTAGCACGCGCCGACGATGCTTAATGCGCTCGCGGTTTTCTGCTCACCCGTTTCATCACCACAACAAAAAAGACCGGCACGAAAACCACGGCCAGCGTGGCCACGATCATGCCGCCGATAACGCCCGTACCAATTGCTTGCTGACTCGCGGAGCTCGCGCCGGTGGCAATGGCCAACGGCACGACGCCGAGAATGAATGCCAGTGAAGTCATTACGATCGGACGCAGACGCAAGCGCGCCGCCTGCACAGTGGCATCCACCAGATCATGGCCCTCGTCATATAAGGTCTTGGCGAACTCGATGATCAGGATCGCGTTCTTGGCCGACAGGCCAATGATTGTGATCAAGCCCACCTTAAAGAACACGTCATTGGGCATTCCTCGCAACGTCACTGCCAGCACTGCGCCCAATACGCCCAAAGGCACCACCAACAATACAGCAGTGGGGATCGACCAACTCTCGTACAAGGCTGCCAAGCACAAGAACACCACCAGCAACGACAGGCCCAGCAGAATCGGCGCCTGTGCTCCGGAGATTTTTTCTTCCAGCGACAGGCCGGTCCATTCCATGCCCATGCCAGCGGGCAGCTGTGCAACCAGACGCTGGATCTCGATCATCGCTTCGCCAGTGCTGTGGCCGACGGCCGCTTCGCCGGAAATGCTGATGGCCGGGTAACCGTTGTAACGTGTCAACTGCGATGCCCCCTGAATCCAGCGCGCTTCGACAAAGGCCGACAACGGCACCATCTTGTCGAGGTTGTTGCGCACATTGATCTTGAGCAGGTCTTCAACCTGACTGCGCTGATCGCCCTCGGCCTGTACCACCACGCGCTGCATGCGGCCCTGATTCGGGAAGTCATTGACGTAAGCCGATCCCACGGCCGTAGAGAGCACGTTTCCGATGTCGGCAAAGGAAATGCCCAATGCATTCGCGCGCTTACGGTCAACCTCCAGTTGCACCTGCGGGCTCTCAGCCAGTGCGCTTTCACGCACATTGGTCAGCACCGGGCTTTTCTCGGCTAAAGCCAGTAACTCGCTGCGTGCTTGCATCAGCACGTCATACCCGACGCCACCACGGTCTTGCAGACGGAACTCAAAACCGCTCGAGGTCCCCAGCCCGCTCACTGGTGGCGGCAGAATGGCAAATGCCACGGCATCCTTGAGGTCACTGAACGCCGCATTGGCGCGGTCGGCGATGGCCGAAGCTGAGTCTTTTACGCCGCGCTCGGACCAATCCTTCATGGTCGTGAACGCCAGCGCGGCATTCTGGCCGTTACCGGAGAAGCTGAAGCCCAGAATCATCGTGGTGTTACCCACCCCCGGCTCAGTGGCGTTGTGCGCTTCGATCTGTTCAGCCACCTTGATCGTGCGCACCTGGCTCGCCCCCGGCGGCAACTGGATGTCGGTAATGGTGTAGCCCTGATCCTCAACCGGCAAAAACGAGGAAGGCAGACGGGCAAAACACAGCACCAACATCACCAGCAGTGCGCCGTAGACCAGCAAATAGCGCCCGCTGCGCTTGATCACATGCACCACCCAGTGCTCGTAGCCTTGGGACAGCCGCTCAAACCGCGCGTTGAACCAGCCAAAGAAACCGCCCTTGGCATGATGCTCGCCTTTGGCAATGGGCTTGAGCAGGGTGGCGCACAACGCCGGGGTCAGCGACAGGGCCAAAAAAGCCGAGAACAGGATTGAGGTGGCCATCGACAGCGAGAATTGCTGGTAAATCACCCCCACCGAGCCCGGCATGAACGCCATCGGGATAAACACGGCCACCAATACCAGGGTGATACCGATGATAGCGCCGCTGATCTGGGTCATGGCCTTGCGTGTGGCTTCGCGTGGGGACAGCCCCTCGGTTAGCATAATCCGCTCGACGTTTTCCACCACCACAATGGCGTCATCCACCAGAATCCCGATCGCCAGCACCATACCGAACATCGTCAGTACGTTGATCGAGAAGCCAAGCACCAGCATCATGGCAAACGTGCCCATCAGCGCGACCGGGACCACCAGTGTCGGGATCAGGGTGTAACGGATGTTCTGTAAAAACAGGAACATCACGGCAAACACCAGCACCATCGCCTCGACCAGGGTGTACATCACTTTGGTAATCGAGACTTTGACGAACGGCGATGTGTCGTACGGGATGGTGTACTCAACACCCGCAGGGAAGTACCGGCTCAACTCGTCCATCTTGGCGCGAATCAGGGTCGCAGTGCTCAAGGCGTTGGCTTCGGGCGCCAACTGCACGCTGAAGGCTGTGGCAGTCTTGCCATTGAGGCGTGTGCCGTACTGGTATTCCTGACTACCAATTTCGACCCGCGCCACGTCGCGCACGCGCACCGTGGAGCCGTCCGGATTGGCGCGCAGCACAATGTCGCCAAACTCTTCAGGGGTCGAGAGCTGGCCTTTAACCAGCACCGTAGCCGTGATTTCCTGCGTCGGGCGTCCTGGCAAATCACCGATGCTGCCCGCCGAAACCTGAGCGTTCTGATTGGCAATTGCCTGATTGACGTCAGCAGGGGTCAAGTGAAAGCCGATCAGCTTTTGCGGATCGATCCAGATGCGCATGGCCCGTTCGGCGCCATAGAGCTGGGCCTTGCCCACGCCTTCTATACGCTTGATTTCGTTCATGACGTTGCGGGCGAGGTAGTCACTGAGCGCGACCTCGTCCAGCGGGCTGTTATTAGCCGTGAGCGTTACCAGCATTAAAAAGCCGGACGAGACTTTCTCGACTTGTAACCCCTGTTGCATGACCGCCTGTGGCAAACGTGACTCGACGGCCTTGAGGCGGTTTTGCACATCGACCTGCGCCATTTCCGGATCGATGCCCGGCTTGAACGTGGCGGTAATGGTGGCGCTGCCCAGGCTGCTCTGAGACTCAAAATACATCAGGCCATCCGTGCCGTTGAGCTCTTGCTCAATCAGGCTGACCACACTTTCGTCCAGCGTCTGGGCCGAAGCGCCGGGGTAGACCGCATAGACCTCAACCTTGGGCGGTGCGACGTTTGGGTATTTGGCGACCGGCAATTGCGGAATGGCCAAAGCCCCCGCCAGCACAATGAACAACGCGACGACCCACGCAAAGATGGGCCGATCGATAAAGAACTGCGGCATGCTCACCGATCCGTGGAGTGTACGAGGGGAAGAGCGGGGTCATCGATCTGCACCTGTTCGCCCGGGCGGGCATGTTGCAGGCCTTCGATGACAATGCGGTCGCCAGCTTTCAGGCCGGCATTGACGATCCAGCGATCCTGTTGGGCATTGCCCAGCTGCACCGGCTGCTGCTTGATGCGATTGTCCGCTTCAACCAACAACACCTGAGCCACCCCGGCGCTGTCACGCAAAATAGCGCGCTGCGGCACGCTGATGCCTTGCTTGTTAAAAGCCTGTTCCAGACGCACGCGCACAAAACTGCCGGGTAGCAGGTCGTTATCCGGGTTGGGAAACTCGCTGCGCAGAATCACCTGGCCCGTACTCGGGTCTACGTTAACGTCGGTGAACAGCAGTTTGCCGGGCAACGGGTACAGGCTGCCGTTATCACGGACAAGGGTGACGCGGGCCTGCTCGTTGCCGACCTTTTGCAATTCGCCAGCGCGGAAGGATTCGCGCAGGTTGTCCAGATCGCGGGTGGACTGGGTCAGATCTACGTGCACAGGATTGAGTTGTTGAATCCGTGCCAACGGCGTGACTTCGCCCTGACCGACCAAAGCGCCTTCAGTGACCAGTGCGCGGCCGATGCGTCCGGAAATCGGCGCGGTGACCGTGGCATAACCCAGGTTCAAGCGGGCACGCTGCACCGCGGCCTTATTGCCTGCGACATCGGCGTGTGCCTGCTGCGCTTGGGCGCGGGCGTTGTCGTATTCCTGACCGCTGATGGCGTTGCTTTCGATCAGCGCAGCGTAACGCTCACTCTGCAACCTGGCTTGCAAAGCCTGCGCTTCGGATTTGCGCAGGGCGGCCAGCGCACTGTCCAGATCGGCCTTGAAAGGCGCAGGATCAATCAGGAACAACACGTCCCCCTGTTTGACCTCGCTGCCTTCTTCGTACACCCGCTTGAGCACCACGCCAGCCACGCGGGCGCGCACTTCGGCCACGCGCGGGGCAACGATGCGTCCGCTCAATTCGTTATTGATCGACAGCGGCGCGGTGGCGATGACTTCGGTTCGCACCTTGACCAGGGGCGTTTTTTCTTCAGCGTCGGGGTTCTTGCCACACCCCGCGAGGGCCAGTGCCAGCGCTGAAAGGCAGAGCGGGGCAAAGAGCTTTTTCAATGAGCGAGCCTTCTTATAAATGCAGGATAGTTCTGTAAGTGCTTGCGCATGCTAAGGGCAGCACGCAAGAGGCGTTGTGAAGCTGTGTAGGCGGTGTGTGAAAAAGTGTGAAGGTAATGCTCCTATCCGTGTGAGGTTGTATATCCTTTGGCTTTCCCCGAGTTGTAAGCATTTATTATGCCCACTATTTTGCTGGTCGAAGATGACGCCGCGCTCTCGGAGCTGATTGCCAGTTACCTGGAGCGCAATGGCTACGAGGTCAGCGTGATTGCCCGTGGCGACCTGGTGCGTGACCGGGCTAAAAGCAACCCGCCGGACTTGGTGATTCTTGACCTGATGTTGCCGGGCCTTGATGGCCTGCAAGTGTGCCGCTTGTTGCGTGCTGACTCGGCCAGCCTGCCGATCCTGATGTTGACGGCCCGCGACGATAGTCATGATCAGGTGCTGGGGCTAGAGATGGGCGCCGACGATTATGTGACAAAACCTTGCGAGCCGCGGGTATTACTGGCGCGCGTGAGGACGTTACTGCGCCGCAGCAGCCTGATCGAGCCGCAGGTGGCCAATGACCGGATCGTCATCGGCAACTTGTGCATTGACCTGTCAGAACGCAACGTCACGTGGCGCGGGCAAGACATTGAGCTGTCCAGCGGTGAATACAACCTGTTGGTGGTCCTGGCCCGGCATGCCGGTGAAGTGCTCAGCCGCGATCAAATCCTCCAGCGTTTACGTGGCATTGAATTCAACGGCACAGACCGCTCGGTGGACGTGGCGATTTCCAAGTTGCGGCGCAAATTCGATGACTGCGCGGGGGAAGCGCGCAAGATCAAAACCGTGTGGGGCAAAGGCTACCTCTTCAGCCGTTCCGAGTGGGAATGCTGAAACCATGTTCAAGGTCCTGCTAAGGCTATATCTGGTAACCATGGTCACATTCGGGGCAGCCATCTACCTGGTACCCGAGTTGATCGTTACGGTCTTTCATGATCGGTTCATGAATTACAACATCGACATGTCCCGCGGCATGCAAACCCTGCTGGTCAAACAATTTCATCAATTACCCGCCGAACAATGGCCCGCGCTGGCCCGGGAGCTGGACAGCCAGTTCTCGCCGTTGCGGGTCAATCTGCTGTCAGTCAATGACCCGAAATTCGATGCCGATGAACAGCGCCAGTTACAGCAAGGGCAGGGCGTGTTGCGCATTGGCGAATGGGGCTGGCGCACGCTGGTGGTGTCACCGCTGGACAAGCAACAGGCTATTGAATTGGTGATGCCCCCCGATCCCTTCGACATGAACGTCCTGTACTGGAGCATTAACGTACTGATCGGCGCGGCATTGCTCGGGTGTTTATTGCTGTGGCTGCGTCCTCACTGGCGCGACCTGGAGCGTCTCAAGCGCACAGCGGCGTTGATTGGTCAGGGGCAATTGAGCGAGCGCACGCAGATCTCGCCACGGTCGAACGTTCACGGGCTGGCCAGTGCGTTTGACACCATGGCCCAAGACATCGAAAGCCTGCTCAACCAGCAACGCGACCTGCTCAATGCGGTCTCCCACGAACTGCGCACACCCCTGACGCGGCTTGATTTCGGTTTGGCGCTGGTGTTATGCGACGACTTGCCGCCAGCCAGCCGCGAGCGGTTGCAGGTGTTGGTCGGGCATATCCGCGAACTGGATGAATTGGTGCTGGAGTTGCTGTCTTTTAGCCGCTTGCAAAACCCGGCGCTGGTGCCGGAGCGCGTGGAGGTGTCGCTGGATGAATTTGTCGACAGTATTCTGGGCAGTTTCGACGAAGAGCTGGAAACCCCCGACATCGTGCTGGACGTGCTGCTGCACGGCTCGCAGGAGCGCTTTGCGCTGGACCCGAGACTCACCGCGCGCGCGTTACAAAACTTGCTGCGTAACGCCATGCGCTACTGCGATCGGCGCATTCAGGTGGGGGTGAATGTCACTGCACACGGCTGTGAATTGTGGGTCGACGATGACGGCATCGGCATCCCGGAAGCGGACCGCGAACGCGTGTTTGAACCTTTCTATCGCCTGGACCGCAGCCGCGACCGCGCCACGGGGGGCTTTGGTCTGGGCTTGGCGATCAGCCGGCGCGCCCTCGAAGCACAAGGTGGAACGCTCAGTATTGAGCCTTCCCCCCTGGGCGGAGCGCGCTTCCGGTTGTGGCTACCGGTTTAGCTCAGATAGCGGCGTTGCCGGCTCACATGTTTGAGACCTTCGAGTACCAGCACACCCACCGCCAGCCAGATCGGGCCATAGGTCAGCCATTGACCTTCCTCCAGGCTGTCGCCCAATAGCAGGGCGACGGCCACCAACAACACAGGCTCGACATAGCTGAGCAATCCGAACAGGCTGAACGGCAGCAAGCGGCTTGCCAAGATGTAAGCGAAACCTGCAGCGGCACTGATGATGCCCATCATCGGCACCAGTACGTAGAGCGTTGAGCGTTGCGCCTGAAGGTCGACATGCTCGCCTGCCAACACAAACCACAGCGCCACGGGCACCATCAGCAGCATGTCCAGCCATAAGCCGCCGAGGTTATCGATACCGATTTTTTTGCGCAGTACAAAGTACATCGGGTAACCCAAGGCGACCACCAACGTGGTCCAGGAGAAACCGCCCGTGCGGTACAGTTCATTGGCCACACCCAGCACCGCGAGCGCCGTCGCGATCTTTTGCAGATGCGACAGGTGCTCACCATAGACGATGCGCCCCGTGAGAATCATCGTCAGTGGCAGCAGGAAGTAACCCAATGAAACATCGAGCCCATGACCGTTCAAAGGCCCCCACATAAACATCCACAGTTGTACCGCCACCAGAAAACTGGTCAACATGACGCAGGGGATCAATGCAGGCCGGGCGCGCAAGCGCTGAAAGATGAGCGCAACCCACTTCCATTCGCCGTAAAGGCAGAGAAAGAGTGTCATGAAGGGCAGCGATATTAGGATTCGCCAACCGAAAATTTCTTGACCGTCCAGCGGTCGCAGAAGGGATGTGAAGTAGTACAGGACGCCAAATAAACAGGAAGCCAGAATCGATAAAACAATACCTTTGGACACAACAACCTCAATGGATCTACAGCGTTACTCGTATGAGTGGGCACATAGCTTGAGGCTGTGGAACACCATTGGCAAATATGTTTTAAACCAATCAGTTGGCTTAAAAAGCTAGTCCGGAAGGTGATACGTGAAACGAGCAAGCAAATACTGGGCCAAAACCGTTTAAAACGTTCGTTCGCACGCGCTGAAAAAAATGATAAACGGTAGTCCTTGCAGCGGCTTCATCTACCTCGAGGGTGGCAATGGGCTGTGAAACCAGCCCATTGCATTGCCTTTACACGGATTTTTGCTGACGCAACAAATGCTTGAACCCTTCAAACATCAACACCAGCACCGCCAGCCAGATCGGTAAATAGGTCAGCCATTGCCCGGCGCTGATACTTTCACCCAGCAACAACGCCACGCACACCAGCAGCACCGGCTCAACGTAACTGAGCAGACCGAACAGGCTGAAGGCAAGCATGCGGCTGGCCATGATGTAACTGATCAAGGCCAGAGCGCTGATGAGGCCCAGTACCGGGATCAACGTGTACAGTGCCGCACGTTGGCTGGCCACATCGAAGCCGTGTTCGCCTGTTTGCACAAACAAGAACGCCGCGGGCATGAGCAGCAGCATGTCGATCCACAGGCCGCCCAGATTGTCGGTCCCGACCCGTTTGCGCAGCACAAAATACAGCGGGTAACCGATGGCCACTACGAGGGTGGTCCAGGAAAAACCGCCGACCCGGTACACCTCGTTGGCGACCCCGAGTATCGCCAGCGCGGCAGCAATTTTTTGCAGATGGGAAAGGTGTTCGCCATACACCACGCGGCCCGTGAGAATCATGGTCAGGGGCAACAAAAAGTACCCCAGTGACACGTCCAGGCTGTGGCCGTTGAGGGGCGCCCACAGAAACAGCCACAGTTGCAGGCCCACCAGCGCACTGGAGGCAAACAGGGCAATCCACAGCCGGGGGGTTTGCTGCAGGCGGGAGAAGATCGTCGGCACCAGCCGCCAATCCCCCGAAAAACACATGAACAGGGTCATGCAGGGCAAGGTGAGGAGCATCCGCCAGCCGAAAATTTCGGCGCCACTCAAAGGGTAGAGCAGGGATGTGTAGTAATACATGACACCGAACAGGCTCGATGCCAGAACCGATAAAACAATACCTTTAGACACAACAGCCTCGTTGAAACGCGCATTTTGATTATTAGAGACGCGTAGCTTGAGGCTCCAAAGGCTGTAGGGCAAATCTTGCTGAGCCGATTGCCTGCGCAGAGGCCCGCAAAACGCCCCCTGCGCAGCAAAACCGATGGCGTCAGGCGTGACGCATGCCGCGGGTCATGCGCAAGGCCAGCACACTGCCGCCCACAATCACCGCCGCCAACAGGTACAGCGCAGCATCGGTCGAGCCGGTGGCGTCTTTGACAAAACCCACCAGATACGGGCTCAGGAACCCCGCCATTTGACCCATGGAGTTGATCAAGGCCAGGCCGCCAGCGGCCGCGCCTGCACTGAGCATGGCAGTGGGCACCGGCCAAAACATGGGCAAGCCGGTCAGGGCGCCCATGGTCGCGATTGTCAGCCCCAAGATGGCGATGGCCGGTTGCGTGGCGAAGTTGACAGCAATCACCAAGCCCAGCGCCCCCATCAACATTGGCACGACCAAATGCCAGCGACGCTCTTTGCGCAAGTCAGCCGAGCGCCCCACCAGCAACATGAACACAGCAGCCAGCAAGTAAGGAATCGCACTCAACCAGCCAATCACCAGCGTGTCGCTGAACCCCAGGTTTTTGATGATCGACGGCAGCCAAAAGTTGATCGCATACACGCCACTCTGGATGCAGAAATAGATCAGGCCAAACGCCCAGATGGCCGGGTTTTTAAACACGGCAAGCAGCGAATCAGAAGTGGTGGCGGGTTTGTTGACGGTGTCCAGGCGGTGGTCAGCGTCGAGCACGGCGCGCTCGTGAGCCGTTAGCCACTTGGCATTGGCAAAACTGTCGCTGAGCAGGAAGATCGCCAGCGCACCCAACACAACGGTGGGAATACCTTGCAGCAGGAACATCCACTGCCATCCGGCAAGTCCGCCCTGGCCTGCGGCGAAATGGCTAAGAATCCAGCCCGAGAAGGGACCGCCGATCAAGCCGGAGACCGGGATTGCAGACATGAACAGCGCCATGATGCGGCCACGACGGAACGTGGGGAACCATTGTGAGAGGTAGAGCACAACCCCTGGGAAGAAACCCGCTTCGGCGGCGCCGGTGAACAGGCGCAGGGTATAGAACTGGGTCGGGGTGGTGACGAACATCAGGCAGGTGGACAGCACGCCCCAGGTGATCATCATCACGGCGATCCAGCGCCGAGGCCCGAATCGGGTCAATGCCAGGTTGCTGGGAACCCCGCACAAGACGTAGCCAATGAAGAAAATCCCGGCACCCAAGCCGTAGACCGTTTCGCTGAATTTCAGCGCATCAAGCATCTGTAATTTGGCAAAGCCAACGTTTACCCGGTCGAGGTAATTGAACAGGTAGCAGATAAAAATGAAGGGGATCAAACGCAGGGTGATGCGCTTGTAGATGGCGTTTTTATCGTCATCGCCGGTCAGCGAAGCGGGGGCGCTCTGTGACATCTCATGTCTCTCTTTATTATGTTTTTTCGCGATCCGAGGTTAACGTTGGTCGCTGCGTGAGTCTCGGTCACCCAAACGTTGCTGTCTTTGTGCTGCTGCACAGTGTTTTTCTGCTGAGGCTGTGCGCACGAACAAATGTTTCCAAGGATTGTCACCCTATGTTCGAACTCGATCATGATTTGGCGCAGGACATCGTGGATCGCGCGATGGCCATCTTGCCGTACAACGTTAATGTGATGGACAGCCAGGGGTTGATCCTCGGCAGCGGCGAGCCCGAGCGTATCAATACCCGCCATGAAGGCGCGCAATTGGTGCTGGCCAACGGACGGGTAGTGGAAATCGATGCGCAAACCGCCAAATGCCTGAAAGGCGTGCAGCCGGGAATCAATTTGCCATTGCTGCTCGATCAGCGCCTGATCGGCGTGCTGGGGCTGACCGGTGAACCTGAATTGCTGCGCACCTACGCCGAACTGGTGCGCATGACGGCCGAAATGCTGGTGGGCCAACGCCATCAACAGGCCGAACAGCAATGGCGTCGTCAACGTTGCGACGACCTGGTGGCCATATTGTTGAGTGAAAGCGGCGACTCACCGCGCCTGATCGACGAAGCCCAACAACTGGGGCTCAAGCCGCAGCTATCGCGCATTCCTTATTTGTTTGAACTGGGCAAGGGCCAGAGTGCCGAGGCCCTGAGCGTGTGGCTGCAATCACGCTACCCGGACAGTTGGTGCGTGTGCCCGGCCGATGCCTCGCTGCTGTGGTGCCGCCCGTCAACCACCACACTGGACGACACGCGGCTACTGGAACGGCTCGACGGCCACGGCTGGAACGTGTTGCGCATCGCCGCAGGCGGGCAGGCGGATGCACTCAAAGGACTGCGCCGTTGTTATCGACGCGTGGGGGATTTGCTGGCCTATGGCCGTGATGTGTTGCCGGACACGCGTTTACTGAGTCTTGACCGCTACCGCTTGCCGGTGATGCTGTGGCGGCATCGCAATGACGATGCGCTGGAAGAACTGCTCAATCCACTGCACAAAGTGGTCGCCAAGGACAGCAATGGCCAACTGATCGCAACCTTGCGCAGTTGGTGCGAGCATGACGGCCAAAGTCAGGCGTGCGCCGATGCGCTGGGCATCCATCGCAATAGCCTGCGGTACCGGATGGAACGGATTGCCGAGCTGAGCGGGGTTGACCCCCTGAGCCTGAACGGGATGCTGGCGTTATACCTTGGGGTCCAACTGCTGCCCCACACGCCCCTTGTACAGGCACGGCCAACCGCCTGAACTGCAGGCCAAAAAAAGCCCCGCGACCGAATGAACGCGGGGCTAAACGGTTGGATGCGACCAACCAAAGGAGCCGTTAAATCAGGTGCACATCAGTGCGCGCTGGCCACCGTTTCAACGTGCCAGCCGCCGCCCAGCGCTTTGTAGATCGCCACCACGCCGCGATACAACTCAACCTCGGCCTGTGCCTGACTGTCTTCTGTTGCGAGCCGTTCACGCTGGGCATCGAGTAACACCAGGAAGTCCACCGTGCCTTCGCGATAGCGAATCGCCGCCAGATCGGCTGCGGTGCGGCTCGACTCACTCTGACGTATCAGCGACACCAGGCGTTGCTGACGTTTGCCGTAATCACTGAACGCGTTTTGCGACTCTTCAAGCGCCAACAACACCTGTTGTTCGTAACGGGCCAGTGCGCCATCGGCTTCGGCATCCGCGCCACGTAAACGTGCTCGCACACTGCCCAAATCAAAGGCAGGCCAGGTAATGCTCGGGCCCAGAGCCCAGGCATTGGCGGCTGCTGAGCCGATCTGCGAGCCTCGCCCAGCGGTAAACCCAAGGAACCCGCTGAGGCTGACCCGCGGGAACAGATCTGCCTTGGCCACGCCGATCCGGGCGGTTGCGGCCGCCAGTTTGCGTTCCGCACTGAGGATGTCCGGGCGTCGCTGTAGCAGGTCGCCAGGGTTGCCAATGTTCAGGGCCTTGGCAATCGCGGGCAGTTTGGCCGGGCTCAAATCGACGCTCAGTTGCTCCGGACGCTCGCCCAACAAGGTGGCAATCCGATTGCGTTCACGTACCTGCTGCGCCTGCAACTGCGGCACACTGGCTTCAACGGCCGCCAGACGTGCGTCAGCGCGCATGACGTCCAGCTCATCACCGACACCCGCATCACGCAGACTTTCAGTGATGGCTTTGGATTCCTGCTGGTTTTTCAGGTTGGCCAGCGCAATGTGCTCACGCAGTTGCGCGCCGCGCAGTTCGCCGTAGGCGTCCACCAATTCCGCAATCAGGGTCACTTGCAACTGATACAAATCCGCTGCGGCGGCCTGTTCGTCCGCATCGCTGGCTTCCAGTTGACGCTGGATACGGCCAAACAGGTCGAGTTCCCACGCCATGTCCAGCCCAAGATCGTACCGCTCACTGTTGACGCGCTTTTCGGTCTGCCCCGGAATCTGCCCTTTGCCCAGCTCGCTGCTGGCGCGGCTGGTGATGGTTGGCATGGCGTCGTTGCTGACGTCATCGCGGATCGCCCGGGCAGCCCGCAGCCGGGCAAACGCGACGCGCAGCTCACGGTTGCCTGCCAGCGACCGCGTCACCAACCGGTTGAGGGTCGGGTCGTCGAACTGTTGCCACCAGATTGCTTCGAAATGGGCACGGTCAAAACCTTTGAGGTTATCGGCGCTGATCTGAGCCGGCTCGGTCTTCGGCGTTTGATAATCCGGGCCGACGGCGCACGCGCTCAACGCGAGTACCAACAGGCTCGGCAAGAATACGTTCACGTTCATGGTTGCGACTCCAACGTCATGTGCCTGGCGGCTTTGCGCGCTTGACTGCGCTCCACGTAGCGACGGATCAGGACGTAGAACACCGGGGTCAGCAGCAAACCGAAGAAGGTCACGCCCAGCATCCCGGAGAACACCGCGACGCCCATGGCATGGCGCATTTCCGCCCCTGCGCCGCTCGACAGCACCAAAGGCACCACGCCCATGATGAACGCGAACGAGGTCATCAGAATCGGCCGCAAACGCAGACGGCAGGCTTCCAGCACCGCAGCCAGCGGGTCGAGGCCTTCTTCCTGTTTATCCTTGGCAAACTCGACAATCAGAATCGCGTTCTTGCACGCCAGTCCGACCAATACGATCAAGCCGATCTGGGTGAAAATGTTGTTGTCACCCCCCGACAGAATCACCCCGGTAATCGCGGACAGCAGGGTCATCGGCACGATCAGGATCACCGCCAGCGGCAGGCTCCAGCTCTCGTATTGCGCGGCCAGCACCAGAAACGCCAGCAGCACGCAGAGCGGGAACACAAACAGTGCGGTATTGCCTGACAGAATTTGCTGATACGTCAGTTCGGTCCACTCATAGGTCATGCCATTGGGCAATTCTTCTTTGAGCAGTTTTTCAATCGCAGTCTCGGCTTGACCCGAGCTGTAGCCCGGCGCTGCTGCGCCGTTAATCTCGGCCGTGACAAAGCCGTTGTAGTGCATGACCCGGTCGGGGCCGGCGGTGTCGCTGACCTTGATAAAGGTCGCCAGCGGGATCATTTCGCCCTTGTTATTGCGCACTTTCAGTTGGCCGATCTGCTCAGGTTCCAGGCGGAACTGCTGTTCAGCCTGCACGTTGACCTGATAGGTACGGCCGAAGCGGTTGAAATCGTTGGCATACAGCGAACCCAGATAGACCTGCAGCGTGTCAAAGATGTCACTGATGGCCACACCGTGCGTCTTGGCTTTTTCGCGGTCGATCGCTGCATCCACTTGCGGCACGTTGACTTGATAACTGGTGAACAACCCCGCCAGCTCCGGCACGTTGTGGCTCTTGGTAATGATGTTCTGCACTTCTTTGTACAGTTCGTCGTAACCCAGGTTGCTGCGGTCTTCGACTTGCAGGCGGAAACCGCCAATGGTGCCCAGCCCTTGTACTGGCGGCGGCGGGAAGATCGCGATGTAGGCATCCTGAATGTCTGCAAATTGCGCATTCAAGGCTGCGGCAATAGCTGCTGCCGACTGGCTCGGGTCCTTACGCTCGTCAAAAGGTTTGAGCGGGGTGAACACGATGCCGCTGTTGGGGCTGTTGGTGAACCCGTTGATCGACAGGCCCGGGAATGCCACTGAGTTCGCCACGCCCGGTTGCTTGAGAGCAATTTCGGACATGCGTTTGATCACCGCTTCGGTACGATCCAGGCTCGCGGCATCCGGCAGTTGCGCGAAAGCCACCAGGTACTGTTTATCTTGCGGGGGGACGAAACCGGTCGGTGTATGCGCAAAACCAACCCAGGTCAGCACCATCAAACCTGCATACAGCAACATCGCGATACCGCTGCCACGGATGATCCGGCGGACCGCCCCCACATAGCCATTACTGGCTTTGACGAAGAAACGGTTGAACGGGCCAAACAGCCAGCCCCCGAACAGGCGATCCAGCAAGCGGGTAAAACGGTCTTTGGGCGCGTGATGGCCTTTGAGCAACACGGCGGCCAGCGCCGGAGACAGTGTCAGCGAGTTGAACGCCGAGATCACCGTGGAAATGGCAATGGTCAAGGCGAATTGCTTATAGAACTGTCCGGTCAGGCCGGAGATGAACGCAGCCGGTACAAACACGGCGCACAGCACCAGCGCCGTGGCAATGATCGGCCCGGTCACTTCGCGCATGGCGCGCTTGGTAGCATCGACCGGATTAAGCCCCAGCTCGATGTTTCGCTCGACGTTTTCCACCACCACGATGGCATCATCGACCACAATCCCGATGGCCAACACCAGCCCGAACAGCGACAAGGCGTTAAGTGAGAACCCGAACATGTGCATCACGGCAAATGTACCGATCAACGACACAGGCACGGCCACCAGCGGGATGATAGAGGCTCGCCAGGTTTGCAGGAACAGGATAACCACCAGCACCACAAGGATCAGGGCTTCGAACAAGGTGTGAACCACCGCCTCGATAGAACCGCGAACGAAAATGGTCGGGTCGTAGACGATGTCGAAGTCCATGCCTTCAGGGAAACTCTGCTTGAGTTCGGCCATTTTCGCCCGCACGTCGTTCGAGATATCAATGGCATTGGAGCCCGGCCGCTGGAAGATCGGCAGCGCCACCGCGGGCTGGTTGTTGAGCAGCGAACGCAACGCATATTGACTGGAGCCCAGCTCAACCCGCGCAATGTCTTTCAGGCGTGTGATCTGGCCATCATCGCCGGCGCGAATGATGATGTTCTGGAATTCTTCTTCAGTCACCAAGCGTCCCTGAGTGTTGACTGAAAGCTGGAAACTGGTGGCATTCGGGGCAGGGGGCGCGCCAAGCGCACCGGCTGCGACCTGACGGTTCTGCTCGCGAATGGCATTCACCACATCGGTTGCAGTCAGGTTGCGTGACGCGGTTTTGTTCGGGTCCAGCCACACGCGCAACGAGTAGTCGCCCATGCCGAACATTTGTACATCGCCAATGCCGTTCAGGCGCGCCAGCTCATCCTTGATGTTAAGGATGGCGTAGTTGGACAGGTACAGCATGTCGTAGCGCTGATCCGGCGAGGTCAAGTGCACCACCATCGTCAGGTCGGGCGATGCTTTGTCGACCGTAATACCGATGCGGGTTACTTCTTCGGGCAATTTGGGCTGGGTGCGGGTCACGCGGTTTTGCACCTGCACCTGTGCGTTGTCCAGGTCAGTGCCCAGGGCGAAAGTGATCGTCAGTGTGATCTTGCCGTCGGCCGTGGACTGTGAAGACATGTACAACATGTTTTCAACGCCCGTGATGGCTTGTTCCAGCGGCGCGGCCACGGTTTCACCGATCACTTTGGGGTTGGCACCGGGAAAGTTGGCGCGCACCACGACGGTGGGTGGCACCACTTCCGGGTATTCACTGATCGGTAACTGGAACAGCGAAATGCCGCCCGCAATCAGGATCAGCAGGGAAAGCACAGCGGCGAAAATCGGCCGCTGAATGAAAAATTGAGAAAAATTCATCGGAGTTATCGTCCCTTAACCACGAGGAGTCGCGACGCCAGCCAGCTTCGGCGCGCTGTTGGCGGGCTTGACCTGTGGCAGGTTGCTGGCTTCCAGGGCTTGTCGTTGGAGCGCCAGTGCAGCGAGGGTTTGTTCGGTCGCCATCGGGATCACTTCAGGGGTGACCGGCGAGCCAGGACGCACCCGCTGCAAGCCTTTGACGATGATGGTGTCGTCCTTGTGCAAACCATTACGCACAATGCGCAACCCTTCGATCTTCGGCCCCAGCTCAACGGCGCGGTAGATCGACTTGTTGTCGCCATCGAGGACCAGCACGAACTTTTTGCCCAGGTCGGTGCCGACGGCTTCGTCGTTGATCAGCACAGCCGAATACGTCCCGCTGCCTACCAGTTTGAGGCGTGCATACAGGCCCGGGGTGAAGCTGCCGTCGGCGTTATCGAACACCGCGCGGCCACGGATGGTGCCGGTTTTGGGGTTGACCTGGTTATCGACGAAGTTCATTTGCCCCAGGTGCGGGTTGCCGTCTTCATTGGACAGGCCCAGGTACACCGGTGTGGTCTGGCCACGTTGGCCTTCACGGGCCAGTTGGGTGTACTTGAGAAACACACGTTCATCGGCATCAAAGTAGGCATACACCTTGTCGGTTGAAACCACGCTGGTCAGCGGTGTGACATCCGCCGTCACGATGTTGCCCGCTGTAATTTCCGCGCGGCTCACACGCCCGCTTATCGGGGAGGTGACGCGGGTAAAACTCAGGTTCAGCTTGGCCAGATCCAGCTCGGCCTGAACGGCCGCGACGGCGGCGCGTGCTTGCTGCGAAGCGGTGCTGCGCGAGTCGGCCAGCTCGGCCGAAATGGCATTGCTCTGGCGCAGGCGCTCGCCGCGCTGGGCTTCGTTTTCGCTGCGGGTGGCATTGGCGCGGGCTTGTTGGACCTGTGCCTCAAGGCGGCGTACTTGCGCCTGAAACGGGCGCGGGTCGATCTGGAACAACAGGTCGCCTTTCTTCACCAACGCACCTTCGGTGAAAGCGACCTGATCAATCTGCCCGGACACGCGAGGGCGAATTTCCACCGTTTCCGGCGCTTCCAGCCGACCGGTGAACTCGTCCCATTCATTCACAGGCTGCTCAAGCACTTTGGCCACACTGACTTTTGCAGCAGGCGCCGGAGCAGTCGCTTGTGGAGTTTTGCCGCATGCACTCATCACCACGATGGCCAAAGCGGCCAGTGGGAAGCGCAAATGTTTAAGTGACTGTTCCATGAGGGGGAGTCCGCCAATCTGTTGAGATGGGGCGGATAATGCTGGCGCGGGTGCTGGCGCACGAATCGAACCCAGCGAAGGTCATTATCATCCGGAATGATATAAACCCGAGCGAAGCCCTCTAGCCTGTGCTTTTCGTTAGGGGACTATCAATCACAAAGACTTGCGGGTCGGATGGCGCCCGATAATCAGGTGCGCACAAGGCCAGACCGTGTTCCAGATGAAGCGGACTAATGGGTTTGTAGGTGTTCGGCAGGATGGCGGTAGCACCGGAATTGCGCAGCGGCTTGATTTTTTGCGGAACAAAAAAACAAAGGGCCTGCATGAAGAATCTCATGCAAGCCCTTGATATGTTTGGTGCCCGAAGCCGGAATCGAACCGGCACGTCCTTTCGAACGGGGGATTTTAAGTCCCATGCGTCTACCAATTTCGCCATTCGGGCGGTAGCGCTATGTAGCGATCAAACCGGCTGGTTTTACTGAATCTCAGTCCCCCAGCCTGTGTGACAGGTGGACGAATATATAGAGGCTTATGCGATGACGCAAGTTTGAGAGGGCACATTTTTTATCGAGGGGCTTAATAAAACCCTCGAAAAATCAGAAGCCTATGGCCTCGGGGAGTTTACTCGAAGGGGGTTATCCAAATCGTTGGAAGAAAGTATCAGGCTTATATGTAAGTTTTTTGGGAGGGCTAGGCTAGGGTGTGTGTAGGTCCGAGACAGAAGTGGGTGAAATGAATTCAAGTGTCCTCTACGCGCTCATTGCGGCAGCCCTGTTCGGCGCCAGTACGCCGCTGGCCAAGCTGCTGGGGGCCGACGTGTCGCCCGTGCTGCTGGCAGGGTTGCTGTATTTGGGGAGCGGGGCGGGCCTGTTGTTGGTGCGCTGCATGCGGGATCGCGGGTGGAAGCGTTCCGGTCTGAGCGCAGGTGAATGGCCATGGTTGGCGGGTGCAATTGCCTTTGGGGGCGTATTGGGCCCTGTGGCGCTCATGTTCGGGTTGACGCTGACCTCCGGAGCCACGGCCTCGCTCATGCTGAACCTGGAGCCCGTACTGACCGCGCTGCTGGCGTGGGTGGTGTTTAAGGAAAATGCTGATCGCCGGATTGTAGCGGGAATGCTGGCCATCATTGCGGGGGGTGTGGTGCTGTCCTTGCCGTCAGGGCAGGGTGCAAACGACACGGGTTCGTGGCTGGGGCCGCTTGCAGTGGCGTTTGCCTGTTTGTGCTGGGCCGTGGACAACAACCTTACGCGTAAAGTGTCGGCGTCTGACGCGCTCTACATTGCCGGGGCAAAGGGGTTGTGTGCCGGGTTGGTGAACTGCGCAATTGCTACATCGCTGGGTGCCCAATGGCCCTCGGCGCAGGTGCTGTCTCCGACGTTATTGATTGGTTTTTTGGGTTATGGCGTGAGTCTGGTGCTGTTCGTACTGGCCTTGCGCGGTCTGGGGGCGGCGCGAACGGGGGCGTATTTTTCCACGGCACCTTTTTTGGGGGCTGTGATTTCAATCGTGATACTGGGCGAATCGGTCTCGTGGCTGTTTTGGGTCGCGGCGGCCTTCATGGGGCTGGGTGTGTGGTTGCACTTGACTGAGGTGCATGCACATGAGCACCAGCATGCGCGCCTGGAGCATACCCATCGACATCACCATGATGAGCACCATCAACACACTCACGAAGCAGATGACCCGGCTCAGGAACCCCATACCCATGCACATGTCCATGTGCCTGTACGCCACTTTCATCCTCACTTCCCGGATATTCATCACAGGCACCGGCACTGACCCTGAAGTCCCCGGCCTATAACGGAGCACACGAGCGCGCATGTTTGAACACGTCGATGTCAATTACCTACTGGCCACCTACGGTTACTGGGCCATCTTTATCGGCTGCCTGCTGGAAGGCGAAACCATCCTGATTCTGGGCGGCATGGCAGCTCACCAGCATGTCCTCAAACTGCTTCCGGTCATCGGCTATGCCAGCCTGGCGGGCATGCTGGGTGATCAGTTGTTGTTCTGGGCGGGACGCTATTTTGGTGAGCGCCTGTTACCGCGCTTGCATAAACAACAGGCCGCTATCGACAAGGTCACGGCGTTGATCAATCGCCACCCGACCGTGTCGATTTTTGCAGTGCGCTTTCTTTACGGCATGCGCCTGGTGGGGCCGATGGTGATTGGCGCGAGTAAGGTGTCCCCCGTCAAGTTTGCGTGCATCAACCTGTTAGGCGCGGTGGTGTGGGCCACGCTGTTTGCCAGCGCAGGGTATTGGTCGGGAGAGTTCCTGCAGCATCTGTTAGGGGATTTAAAACCTTATCGCTTGCCGATTGCCCTGGGGGTGGTCGTCCTGGTGCTGGTCGTGGGACTGATCCGCCATTTCAGCTCAACGCGCAAAACCATTTAGCCAGGCTGGGTGCGCAGCCTGTAGCGCCCATGGAGGGTGTGCGGTTGCAAAAATCACGCTTGAAAGGCAAAGTCCGGCAACCCGGTTGCGTGATGAACCGCTTGGCCTAGACTCTTGTTTAGCGGCTCTGAGCCGAGGTTTTCATGCCGTGTTCACGACCTTTGCGCGCCGGTCCGATGACAAGAAAGGAGGTCCGCATGTTGATACGCTCAATGATCCTCGCCAGTGTGCTGGTCACGGGAATGGCGCACGCCGTTGAAGTCCCCAACCCCCTCGAACAGGACCGCGCAAAGGCAAGACCACTGGTGATTGTGGCGCGCACAGAGGCTGACCCCACCTTATCGACCCTGAAAAAATCCCTCGAAGACCCGGCTCAAAAAAAGGCTTTCGATGAGCGCAACATGGTGCTGTACACCATTGTTGGCATCACCGGGAAGCGTGACGGCAAAGACCTTGAGCCGCAGTCAACCATGTCGCTGATCCGGGGACTCAAACCGGGCATGATCATTGATAAGGCCAAAGTGTTTCTGATCGGTAAGGACGGCGAGGTCAAGTTCAAGTCTGAAGGTGACGCGGACCTCGAAACGCTGTTTAAAACCGTCGATGCCTTGCCGCCTGCCGAAAAAACGTTGCAAGCCCAAACGGAGCCTGAAACGTCGGTCACGCCTGGCACTCAGGGCAAGCCTGACAAGTCCGGCAAGCACGTTAAACCCGCTAAACCTGCCAAACCGCTGGAAGACTGAAGTCACGGCCAAAAAAAGGCCCGCTGGGGGAAGCGGGCCAAGAGGGATTCACTAAAGGAGTGAGTTCAATCTAGACCCCGGAATGTGAATACCATGTGAAATGCATGTATTCAAAACAGTAAAGACCCGCAAAGTGTTCGGTAAAAATACAGCTCAGCTGTAGCGCAAGGCGCAGCAAGCGATCCGCTAGGGTGTCATTCATCTCTCCCTTGCCAGCCGGACGTCTTCATGCCGCTTTCCCTCGAGTTGATCTCTGCTTTCACGTTGTTTGCTTTTGTTTCGTCCATCACGCCTGGCCCCAATAACACCATGCTGTTGGCCTCCGGGGTCAACTTCGGTTTTCGTCGCACCCTTCCTCATGCGCTGGGTATCAGCTTCGGTTTCATGTTTTTAGTCGTGGCAGTGGGGCTTGGGTTGGGAGGCGTCTTTAAGGCTGTGCCCATGGCGTACACCGTATTGCGTTACCTCGGCGCGGCCTACTTGTTGTATCTGGCCTGGAAAGTCGCGAGTTCCGGGCCGATATCCTGCACACACACCGCGCACGGCAAACCACTGGGGTTTTGGGGCGCAGCCGCTTTTCAGTGGGTCAATCCAAAAGCGTGGGTCATGGCGGTGGGCGCGATCACTACGTACACACCCTCGCAGGGCTACATCACCAACGTCTTTGTGATTGCACTGGTGTTTGCCATCATCAATTTACCCAGCGTCTGCGTGTGGGCCGGCTTTGGTAGCGCATTACGTTCGGTACTGAGCCAACCCAGATGGCTCATGGTGTTTAACCTCAGCATGGCGCTGTTGCTGGTGCTGTCGTTGTATCCGATTGTGTTTGATCACTGATCCTGTTCTTCAGCGTCGTTGAGCCATTCCTGACTCAGCGTGTCGGTATCCCCCAGGTAGTCCAGTAGCCAGCTCATGGCGGGCGAGTGATTGTTCTGGACCCAGGCAATACAGGACGGGCTGGCAGGGAAGGGCCGTTGCAAGTGCAAGGCCACCAGCCGCCCTTGCTCAATGAGCGGGCGAGCGAGATGGGCAGGCACCATGCCGACACACAGGCCCTCACTCAAGCAGGCCAAGGCCGATGGCCAGTCCGGGACCATCATCCGCCGCTGGTTGTCGAGCGTCCAGGTGTCACGTTTGGGCAAGCTGCGCGATGTGTCGTCCATGCACAAGGATGGATAGGGCCGTAGCTGCTCGTCACTCAACAACCCTTCGAACGCCGTCAGCGGGTGATCCGGGCTTGCCACGCAGATCCAGTGCAACAGCCCCATGTCGCGGAAGGCAAAGCTACCCGCGACCGGTATGGCGCGGGTAGCGCCAATCACCAGGTCGGTTCGACCGTCCACCAATGCATCCCACACACCGTTGTACACCTCGTAGTGGACGATTAATTCCACATCGGGGAAGTGGCGGTAAAAGTCGAGAACCATCTGTTGGCAGCGCGGCTGTTTGGTGATGGAGTCCACAGCGACGCGTAACTGACCGCTCCAGCCATTGGCCACCTGCTGGCACAAGCGCCGGGTGCCCAGCATTTTTTTCATCACATCGCGGGCTTCCTTCACGAACAGCTGCCCGGCGGCGGTCAGTTCTACATCGCGATGGCGACGCACAAACAATGGCACCGCCAGCCACACTTCCAATTGGCGCACGGTATAGCTCACGGCAGAGGGCACGCGATGCAGTTCCTGAGCCGCGCCGCTGAAGCTGCCATGTCGGGCCACGGCATCGATGACATCCAGAGAGTATTCAGACCACACAGCGCTGCCTTCAAATTAATTGATGCCAAATAGAAAATATTATCGCTTCACAAGCAGATCCTCAGCCGGATAATGCGCGCCAGTCAACAAATTGTTTGATGGGAAGTATTAGGTGCACATGAAAAACTCGTTGGGATTCACGCTTTATCTGGCCGGGCTCAGCATGCTGGGTTATCTGGCCATGGACATGTACCTGCCGGCATTCGGCACATTGCGCGCTGAACTGCAATTGTCCGCAGGCGCTGTCGGCGCCAGTTTAAGTATTTTTCTCGCCGGTTTTGCCGTGGGCCAATTGTTGTGGGGGCCTTTGTCGGACCGGCTGGGACGAAAACCCGTGTTACTGGCCGGGCTGACGATGTTTGCCCTGGGCTGTCTGGGCATGCTTTGGGTCAACGATGCTGTGTGGCTGCTAAGCCTGCGCTTTATTCAGGCCATCGGCATCTGCGCCGCGGCGGTTACCTGGCAAGCACTGGTGATCGACCGCTACCCGGCCGACAAAGCCAACCGCGTATTCGCAGGCATCATGCCGTTGATGGGCTTGTCTCCGGCGCTGGCGCCCTTATTGGGCGCGCTGGTACTTAATCACTTGGGCTGGCAGGCGATCTTCACTGTTCTGTTTGGCATCGCCGTGATGCTGTTGCTGCCCACGTTATTGCTTAAAGAGAAAGTGTGCCCGCGCCTTGAGCAACACAACATCGTGCGCGTGAGTTACTGGCAACTGCTCAGCTCATCAACGTTTAGCGGCAACGTGATGATATTTGCAGCCTGTTCCGCGAGTTTCTTTGCCTGGCTGACGGCATCGCCTTTCATTTTGGGCGACATGGGCTACAGCCCGAATGACATTGGCCTGAGTTACGCCTTCCCGACGCTGGCCTTTTTGATCGGCGGCTACAGTTGCCGCAGCGCGTTGCAACACATCAAAGGCCGCACTTTGCTGCCATGGCTGCTGTTGGCTTACTGCGCAAGCATGGTAGGGCTGTACGTGGTGGCGACACAGACTCAACCCACATTGGCCACATTGCTGATTCCGTTTTGCCTGATGGCACTGGTGAACGGCGCGAGTTACCCGATTGTGGTGGCCAATGCACTGCTTCCATTTTCGGAAAACTCCGGCAAGGCCGCAGCGCTACAAAACACCCTGCAGTTGGGGTTGTGCTTTCTCGGTAGCCTGGTGGTATCGGCGTACATCAGTCACCCGCTGGACATTACGGTGGAGGTGATGCTGGCTTCGGCGCCCGTGGCGGTGCTCGGTTACCTGATCCAACGCCGCAGGGCCACTGCCGAACGTCTTGCAACGCGCTGAACTTTGTCGCGAACGGGGGCATCCAAACCTCATCGAGTTGCACTGTGAGCGTGTTGGATGACCCAGATCATTACCCCTGAAACCCCTGAACAGGTGCATTCCGAACATGATGCGAAAATGTTCGGATCACCCAAGGACCGGCTGGATTTTTACCGGCGTGAAATACAGTACGAAACCAGCATCCTGTCCCATCGAACGGACGCCTATCTGGCCGCCCAGTCATTTCTGGTGATTGCATTTGCATCGTGCATGGCCAACCTGAACCCGGAGTGGGGCAAGTTTTTCACCCTGACCGTGCCGCCGCTACTGGCTGTGCTGGGGCTGATGATTTCATTGAATGCCTGGCCGGGCATTCGCGCAGCGTACGACATCATTGACCATTGGCATTTCAAGCAAAGTGAGCTGCTGAGCAGTGAACCGCAAATGGGGATGGCGTACGACGAGTCGCCGCTGTTCTGCGAAATGGAATCCACCCACAAGGGGTACAAGAAATCATTGATGTTTTCAGTGCGTTCCCCGTGGCTGTTTGCCATCTTCTGGATGGTGCTAGGGGCCTTCTCACTGTATATCCAGATTGATAACCCTTTGACCTGATACACCGCGCGCGCAGAAGAGGCCGTAGTTCCGGGTGGGAATACGGCCTGTGAGTAACCCTGTTCAGGCCACATCGACCAGCACAATCTCACTGTCTTCGAGTGCCGTTACCCGCAGCACGCGCTCATCGACGATCGCTACACCATCCCGAGCGCTGGCCTGCAACCCGTTGACCTCAATCAGGCCGGTGGCAGGAACCAGATAGGCGCGTCGCCCCTGATCGAGCTGATACTCCGCGGTTTCACCTGCTTTCAGGTTGGCCGCCACCAATCGGGCGTCGGCGCGAATGCGCAAACTTTCCTGATCCCCGTCCTTACCGCTGGCCAATGTCACAAAGCCTTCACGCTGGCCTTTAGGGAACGGCTTGGCACCCCATGAAGGCGGGTCCCCGGCCTGATTCGGCATAATCCAGATCTGGAAAATCTTTGTTGCTGTCGACTCCAGGTTGTATTCGCTGTGGGCTATACCGGTGCCGGCGCTCATGACCTGTACATCGCCCGCTTCAGTACGGCCTTTATTACCCAGGTTGTCTTCGTGGCTGATGGCCCCTTCACGCACATACGTGATGATCTCCATGTCGCGATGGGGGTGTTTCGGGAAACCGGTACCGGGCGCAATGATGTCGTCATTCCATACCCGTAGATTGCCCCATCCCATACGCTGCGGGTCGTAGTACTCGGCGAACGAAAAGTGGTGGTGCGCATCCAACCAGCCGTGGTGAGCGCCGCCCAAGGTGTTGAAGGGTCTGAGTTCAAGCATGATGCCTCTCCTGTTCTGGTCAGTCGGGGGGGGAATGAACGGTGTCCCGAATGAGAATGGAGAAAGTGTGCGCCTCTGAATCATCGATAAAAAGTTTAAAAAGTACGTAAAACCAATCAATTAAATCGATACTTATCGACGCGCAATCTTCAACCTTGATGGTCGAAACGGCTGCTAAACAGCTGATGCTCAAGCAATTACTAGAACTCCCGGCGCAATGGAGCGAACATAGCCCATCCGCCCGGACAGCCTCACACCCTGGAGTCAGCGTGCCGCAACACACATCAGATTTGCCCGAACCCCTTTCCCCGGTTACTCAACTGCCGCTGCTCAAGCGTCTGGCAGCACGCCTGTTTGGCAGCGGTTTAAGTCACTTGCGCGCCCAACATGCTGCGTCCTGGCTGCAGGGGCAGGCGGACGGTTTTCGCAGCGGGCACAGTGCCGGTGTGGATTACGGCTATGAAGAGGGGCATTCAGACGGGTTGGAAGAAGGCCGTCAGGTGCTGTTTATCAATGACACCCGCTCGCACGTGCTGCGTGCCCCGGGCATCGATGACAACCTGTTCGATGACAGGCGGCTGCCGTTGGGCGCGGAACTGAAAAAGCAGATCAAAGCCGATGTCTCGGCGCGGCTATCGGCCTCTGCACAGCCCAGCGCGGCGCAGTGGAAGATGATCTTCAGCGACACACCTTCCACATCCGTGGTGGCAGGCGCCGGGGCGGGCAAATCGACGTCGCTGGTACTGCGCATTTTGCTGCTCAGTCACTACCTCGGTTTTGAATTGAGCTCCATGACGGTGGTGACTTTCACCCGCGAATCGCGCAAGGATTTCATCGCCAAACTGCAGGAAATCTTCGCCTTATGGGGGCGCACGCTTAGCCTCAAGGAAGCCCGGGACGTGGTGCGCACCTTCCACTCGCGGATCTTGCCGATGGTGCGCAGCCTGCCGGGTTACGCGCAGCTGCAGGCCTTCGAAACCCTCAGCAACCGAGGCACTAGCGATGATGACGCCGACAGCAACCCGTTTGATTTGCGTATCAATGATGCTCAACGCCAACAGCTGAATGCCTGCTATCACGGCCTGTACAGCCAAAATGAGCGTTTTCGCGAGACGATGGGCGTGTTGTGCCGGCATGCGTTGCAGCTCAAAGAACTGGAGCGGGATCATCCGGACGTGCAAAAACGCATGGCGGTGACAGAATTGGCGGCCAAGCGTGATGAGGAACTGTGCGACACCCTCGAAGACTTGTGGTTTGCCGCCGGTGCCTGGCCGATTCAAGGCATCGAGCCGAGCCGTGAAACAGTAACCATCAACGGTTCGACGTTCCATTGCCACGGTTACATTGCGCAACTGGATGCGTGGGTGGTGCTGGGTTTCGATCCCCGTGAAAATCCTCAGATTAGCAGGCCCAATGCCAAATTGAGCGTGCGTGCAGAATGGGCAGTCAAGCGAACGCTGTTTCGAGCTTTCTGCGATAAGCCCTTGATATGGCTCGAATCTTACGATCAATCCAGACGCGTATTATCCACGTTGTCCGGGGACACCAGCGCCGGGCCAGGCGTTGAATACAAGCTCAAGGGTGAACTGAGTCCGGCGCCGCTCCTTGACTGTTTTGTGACCGCCGCCAGCTTTATCGAGAACCTGGGGCTGGACGTCGCATCTGCCGTGGGCGACATGCGGTTTGCCAAAGACGACCCTGACCGCTTTTTCTTCGAGGCGCTGAGCCTGTTCTGGCGCGCGCTCGAAAGCCATCTGCTGGCACAAACGCCTCCGGTCATGACCTACAACCGCATGTTTTCATTGTTCGGGGAGCACACCGCGCAGAATTTCAAACTGCTCAGCCACGAGCAGTTGCGCCCGTTGTCGCACGTGATGATCGATGAGTTTCAGGATGTCTCGCCGCAAATCGTTTCGTGGTTGCGCGCCAGCCTGCGCGAAATTCGCAGCCGTGGCCCCGCCATGCATGTGGGGCGGGCTGCGCAACGCTCTTCCTTGTTGTGTGTGGGCGATGACTGGCAATCGATCTACGGCTGGCGGGGCAGTTCGCCCACATACTTCATGGCCTTCGACAAAACGTTTGTCTCGCCGTCCACGACGCGGGTCATGCTCAGTGACAACTTCCGTAGCCAGCAGCACATCATTGATGCCGCAGAACATATCGTCCGTGCCGCGCCTTCCATACCGGGTAAACGGGCCAAGGCCTGTGGCGAAGCTAAACCGCTGGTCCCCGTCCAAGTACTGGACAGGGACGATGCCGCTTTGGTGGCGAAATTGACCGAGCATTACAACGCAGGTGATCGGGTATTAATGCTGTTTCGAAAAAGCAGCGATAAGGCACTGATTGAAAAGGATATTCAGTCGATTGTTAATGTGGATTCTAGATTGCCACCTGAAGCGCGCAGGCTGAGACAATTGACGTTCCATAGCGCAAAAGGCTTGCAAGCCGATGCTGTGTTTCTGCTTGGAGACTGTCAGCACCTGACCTCATCGCCCTACAAAAATCAGGTCTACCGCATGGCGGGCCTGGGCAATGAAGGCGACCCCGAGGCCTACGACACCGCGCAAAAAGATGAAGTGCTGCGCTTGGCTTACGTCGGTATTACACGGGCGATCACGCATTGTTACTGGTACGTGGAGGGTAAGGAGGCGCAAGGGCCGGCGATCCCCAAAGCCTCTGATCGAGTGCCCAAGGGCAAGGCATTCTTTGAAGATCTGCGAGGGCTTGGCGTTGACGCTTCGCGTTGAGTCTTAACCCGCTGCCGGGCAACGTGCCATGCTGACTCAAGGCGACACAGGCACGTACGCCACGCTTTCATCGCCGTGCTGATGAAGCAGTCGCTGCCCCATGTTGGGCTGGCTCGTAACGGTTTGATGGTCGGCCTGTAAGAAGCTCAGCGGCAGGGGTTTGCCATGACCGTGCTGAACGAAAATCAGGGTGCGTCTGGGGTCAAAGTGCTGGCCGCTGGAGTGGTCGAGCCAGGCCATGAAATCAGCGCTGCTGCCGTCGTGGGGGTAATCCGCCGCGCCCCCAATGAAATAGAACGGCGCACCATCGTTCTGCACATACAAGGGCAGTTTGTTGTCGACGTCGATCATCACCATGCGCCATTTCTCCCAGGGGGCTTGGTAACTTGCCGCTGTTTTGACATCAGCGCCAAACTGCATGATCCCACCCCCGCTGTTAGTCCACGGGTAAACCACGCCCAGCACGGCCAGCATGAGGATAGACGTGCCTGCAAACGCCATGCCCCAGCGCCGCCATTGGCCCTTGCCATGCGCCAGCCTGCGGGTCACCCACCAGGCGGCCAGCAGCTGTGCGAAGGGCACCAGCGGTAACACGTAATAACTGCGGCGGCTGCCGCTGGCCGTGAAGAACAGAAACAGCAAGCCCAGACCTGCCACCAGCCAGCGGGCTTCGGGTTCAATCTGCCGCCAGTGGCGCACGGCCACCCACGCGCCGATCATCCAGAAGGGTGCCCAGGGCAAGGTGTAGACCGGCAAATAAATCAGGTAGGTATAAATCGGTCCAACGTTGTCGAAAGGCTGGAAAAAACGCACCACATTTTCCCGCAGAACGAGCCCCAGGCCGCTTTCGCCGTAGGTCGGCGCGCCATACAGGTGAGAAAGCATGAACGGCAGCATGTACATGGCCGCGGCCGGCAACAGGGCGGCACACAAGCGCAGATTGAAATGGCGCTTCCAGCGTTGCTCGCCCAGTAGATGCGGCAATAACAGCAGCCCCGGCAAGATGAAGCCAATCAGCCCCTTGAACAGCGACGTCAGGGCCAGCAACAAAAAAAATACGCAGTAACGGCTCAAGCGCGTGTCATCGGGTGCGCGCCAATACCACCACACAGCAGCCAGCACCCCACAGACGGTGAGGATGTCGGCTGTGGCCACGCGTGCCCAAAACAGAAAATAAAAGGTTGTGGCCAGCATCCAGCCGGCAATCAGCCCTGTGCCTTTGCGGAACAGGCGTTCACCGATCAAATACAGCAACCACACGCTTGACCAGGCGGCAATCACTGCAGGCAGACGCAACGCCCAGTGATCCAGGCGCCCCAGTACGCCCGCAGTGGCCGTGATCAGCCAGTAAGAGGGCAATGGCTTATCGTAGTAAGGCGTGCCCTTGAGGTAGGGATCAAGGTAGTCGCCGCTTTGTAGCATTTGCAAAGCGATAGTGGCCCAGCGGGTTTCAGGGCCCCAGAGTTCGCGCGCACCTAGCCCCAGCAACAGCAGTAATGCGGTCGTCACCAGCAGTAGCAACAGGGGTGTTAAGGCCTGAAACGTGTGTTTGCTGTGGTTCATCGCAGTCCGGACTCAATCCTGATGAAAATCGCCGCTGACAGGTGCGTCGTTTGGCCGCGATCGATGCTAAACGGCAGAACCTGACGCATCGCTGAATCGGTTGCATGAACGTCCTCCCGGGCTGCGCGCACAATGGCGTGCCGGGTATGAAATTGACGTGAAAAAAATGTGCGTCCGGCAGGCATCAATGCCATTGCATTGCCACCTCTTGTCTAACGCCACGTGCTCCCGAGGGCTGAGAGTGGTAAATTCTGCGCCCATGAAACTCGTCACCCTGATATCGATCCTCTGTTGTAACGCCAAAACGCCGAATTTCACCGGTTCGTGGTTTGAATCGGTGATCTGTCGTGCGCCAAAGGAACCTTCACATGAATGATTTACTGACTCGCCGCCGTGTTGTTCAGGGCCTGGGCTTGCTCAGTCTGGGCGTACTTGCCGGATGCGACCCCGGCAGTGGCTTGTCGTACAAGTACGGTAAGGATTTAAGCAACGAGATTCTGGGGCGCAAGTTCAAGCTCCACGATGCTCAAGGCAACGACGTGATGCTGGGCAGCTTTCGCGGCATGATGCCGATGATTTTCTTCGGTTTCACCCAGTGCCCGGCCGTGTGCCCTACCGCACTGGCGCGGGCGGCGCAAATCAAGAAGATGATGGGCCCGGACGGCGACCGGCTGCAGGTGGTGTTCATCACCCTGGACCCTGAGCGTGATACCCCGGCGGTGCTGGATGCCTACGTCAAGGCCTTCGACCCGACCTTCATGGCGTTGTCCGGCACGCTGGAAGAAACAGCCGCCACGGCCAAGGAGTTCAAAGTCTTCTACGAGAAGGTGCCGAGCGGCGCTACTTACACGCTGTCGCACACCGCCACCAGTTTTGTCTTTGACTCACGGGGCGTGCTGCGCCTGGGGCTTTCACCTTCGTTGTCGGCCAAGCAGTGCACCGAAGATTTGCTTACCGTGATGTCCGTCTGCTGATTCAACGCATCTTTGAGAGCCAACACTATGAAACCCGTCAAGTACCTGATGTTGTCGTTGCTGGGCATGAGCCTGCATGTCTCGGCCCAAACCACTGTGGATGATGCGTGGGTGCGCGCCACCGTGCCGGGGCAGCCGTCAAGCGGTGCGTTTATGCGCATCACCTCGACGACAGACAGCAAGCTGCTGGCCGTCACGTCCCCCGTCGCCAAGACCGTGCAGATCCACCAGATGAGCATGAATGGCGACGTGATGAGCATGGGCCCGGTGGAGGCCATTAACTTGCCAGCTGGCCAGACCGTGGCGCTCGAGCCCGAGGCCTATCACGTCATGCTCATTGACCTGAAAGGTCAAATCAAAGAAGGCGATACCGTTCCGCTCACGCTGACGGTTGAAGATACACAGGGCACCAAAGCGTCCATTGAGGTGCAGGCCAAAGCCCGGGCATTGAATAGCATGCCGATGAACCACAAGGGCATGCACGGTCACGACGCCATGCATGACCACGGCAACATGCACTGATAGACGGCTCGGTCGGGCGATGACAGCGTGCGGTTGTTGCCCGTGAAGCTTCAGAAACGCCCGCTGAGGGGATACTCGAGGGCCAGGCGGATCTGATCCGTATCCAGTTCTGCTTGCGCGGTGTTACCGCGGTGTACGTTATGGCGCAGTGACACCACTGCGCCTTTGGCGACGCCGCTCTGCACCACATAGCGCGCCTCAAGATCCCGCTCCCAGTGTTTCCCGTCTTTGCCATAGCCCAGATAGGCGTAACCGCCACGCGGGTCGAAGTGGCTGCCGTCAATGTCGCTGCCCCGAACATACGCAGCGCTGAGCATCAGGCCCGGCAGGTGCCACGGCGACATGTCCAGGTCGTAGCGCAGTTGCCAGGACTGCTCATTCGGCGCATTGAAGTCAGATAATTGCACAGCATTGGTGATAAAGATCGCGCCGCGGGTCACATAGTCAAACGGTGTATCGCCATGCACCTTTTGATACCCGAGGCTGAAGCGGTGCGCCCCATTTGAGTAGCTGGACAGCAGGCTCCAGGTGGTGTTGTCCAGGGCGCCGGACAGGGCTTTGCCTGTGTCGGTCGTGCGGTACAGATTGAAATTGAACGCCAGTGCGCGCTGTTCATCGAGGGGCTGGCTGACGATAACCCCCATGTACTGCTGGTTCCAGGTGTCCTCATAGCGCGAGGTATACACGCTGGTGCTCACTTGTTTGCTAGGGGTATAGACCACCCCGGCGAGGTCGAATGCATTGCCCTTGATCGCATTGGAGTAATTGACCACGAACCCCTGATGATGACTGCTGGCATTACGGTCGGTACTTTCAGTGAAATGCCCGCCGACCATCCTCACGTTCTCCCATTCACTGCTGCTGAGAAACACCCCGGTTGCTGTTTCGGGCAGCAGGCGGCTGTCTGAAGAGCTGAACACCGGCGTTTTGACCCGCTGTTCGCCCCATGACACGACGGTATTGGACAGGCGCAGCTTCAACGCGGCCCCGCCGCGACTAAAGTCGTTCTTGGGATAGCCTTCGTTATCCAGCCCCAGCAAGCGGGCTTTACCCGCACGTCCGCCGCCACTGTCGAGTTTGACCCCCAGGTACGCGTGAGCATCGACGCCGACACCTATCAGCCCTTGGGTGAATCCCGATTGCAGGGAGCTCATCAGCCCGTAGGCCCATTCCTCGGCATAGCCATTACGCGCATACCGGGATTTGTAGGCATTACGTGAACCGCTGTTGCGCGCGCCATGCCGGTATTCGCGGCTGTCATAAACCGTGCGGTTAACCGCGCTCCAGGTGCTGTCCTCGATAACCCCCTGGCTTTGCGATTGGGCCGACTCGGCCATAGCCAAAGGGCTGACCAGTGCAATCAGCCACGCTGATCGGTTGCGTAGCACTGAATTACGTTGCATGTCATTTATCCATAAACCGTTCAAAGGGTGCTCACGCGCAGGCTCTTCGCGCCCTCAAAAATACTTGAGCCAGGTGATGTCGCGGCGACGTGCCTTGAGCCCTGCAAACCAGCGCACCGGCCAATACAGTGCGACGGTCAGTGCGATGGCGGTCAGCCAGATGGCACTGATGTGATCGAACCCGAACCATGCACCCTGATTGAGCCCGAACACGGCACTGCTGAGCAAGTACAGCACTTTAAGCACGTACAGGTGCAGCAGGTAAAAAAACATCGGCGCCGCGCCAAACACCGCCAGCGTGCTGATCCAGCGGCTTTGTTGCGCGCGTTCAAAGGCCAGCAACAGCAGCAACCCAACACCGAGGGTCAGCGTCAGGAACAGCAACGAAGGCGGGTATTTGGTGATATTGAAAAAGCTCATGACGCTGTGTGACAGCTGCTCGTAATGGACCCAGGGTGCTTCGCCATAGCCATTGAACAGGCGCAGGACGAGGAAACCCAGTAAGCACCCCACGCCAGCGCGCAACAAATTGCGTGGACGCTCGTGGGCTGAGGCGCCACGCGAAAACCATGGGCCGATGCAGTAACCCAGCGCAATCAAACCGATCCACGGCAACACGGGGTACGACGTGCGCAGGCGCAGGCTGCCCGAGAAGTCGATCCAGCCTCGGTCATGCAGGATCGCCCACGGCACATGCAGAAATGACCCTTGAGGGAAATGAAGGCTGTCCAGCAAGTTGTGCCCGGCCACAATCACCAGCGCTGCTGCAAACAGTGCAGGGCGGGGCAGCCAGACCAGCACCGAGAGCGCGATCATGCTCACGCCAATGGCCCAAATCACTTGCATGTAGATCACAGTGGGCGGGAGTTGAAAGGTCCAGGCGAAGTTGACCAGCGTGAATTCAAGTACCACCAGAAACAGACCACGCTTGAACAGAAACGCCGCAACATCGGCTTTACCGTGGTATTTCTCCCCGTACAACCAGGCCGACAGCCCCGTCAGCAACACAAAGACCGGTGCGCAGAGGTGGGCGAGGGTGCGGCTGATAAAAAGTGCGGGGTCGGTGCTGTCGATCGCCATCGGATCGGCCACTTGGCGGTGCAGGAAGAACGTTTCACGCACATGGTCCAGCAGCATGAACAGAATCACCAGACCGCGCAGGGCGTCGATGGACAGCAAGCGTTGTGACTGGGGCGGCGCAACAGGGGACGAGTGGGGCATTGAAAGGATCGCAAGCAAGGATTAGTCGGAATGGCAGCAGGTTAATACCTGCATCAATGGTTACCTTATAACATCCACTGCTTGGTTGAACACCCTCCGCGGTCTTGTGCCGCATGAATACCCTCGGGTTGCCTGCGGTTTATAAGGACGTGTGGATTTGCGCTGACACCCGTGAAAGGACGCATCCCACCAATGGCGATTTACGCCTTGTCAGGAGGCAACTGTGCATGACGATGCCCAGGGAAGTTCTGGAAGCCTTAGGCTCTGTACGAAATGTATCTGCGCTCGGTTATGCCGCGTTGAAAACAGGCTCGGAATGCTCATTTACACCCCGTAAACTCCGCTTCCTCGCCAGTTTTCGCCTTGCCTAACCTTCGCTCGAAAACATTTCGTACAGACCCTAGTGCGCGGTCTGTTCAGCAATGCAGTGATAGTCGCACGAGATGAGCTGTAGCCACTGCGTAATCCAGTGAGGATAACCAGGACGCGTCTATGAAAATCTTCCTTAATGGGTATTGATACGGTGTGAGTTCACGTCCTTGAAAACAACCATTTAACGTTCCGCTTAACAGGCAGTGAAAAGGAATGAATGAAAATGCAACCAAAAGCCACCCAGCCGATAAATGGGCGTTCTGACATGATGTCGGGTCGACACCCTAAAAATGGAAAATAATTATTTTCAATAATCTCTATATAGGGCACGACAAAGAAGCCATTAAAGATCAAGCAGAAAAAAAGCTTACTTTTACTTAAGTCACTCCCTGAAAAATGTATTTTTAGACAGTAGGCAAAAAAAATGCCGCACACGGCCAGCGCAGGAAAAACCCACATAATCATTTTTTGACCTCTTGATAGATCTGCTTTCCTGTTTGGAAATCAGTCTGTATTTCAAGGCCCCATGCGCCAACCCCCATTTCCTTATAAGAGCGCACATAGTCCGTTCTGACATATCTAAATAAACGCCAGGCACCTGGCTTTAATAAGTGTCGAGTAAGGCCATAGACAGACAGGCCTAAGTCAACGGAACTGTAGGCTAAATTCCCCTCGCGGTCTTCATAGCCCGCCGACTTTGTTATTGCTTGATAACCCTTCCTGACGGGACCTTCTGTATCAGATCGATCCACTAAAAGATTGCGCCCGTTTTCATAAATGTTATTAGCACCATGGGCCATCAATGGCACACCTGCTACGAGACATAGCGTACCTACTGCGGCTTCGCGAACAACCTGGCCTGGTCTGTTTGTGGGTAGGTCGCGAAACCAAAGTATCAGCGCTTAAAAAGCCTTTCTGTACCACTACCCAGAGTGCGCAAAGGCTTGAACGTGCAAGAAGTCGGACTGGCCATGTTTCTGGAAAGCATGCTTGACGCTGCACAGGCGTCAGGCAAAAACGCATTGGCATGAGGTGAAGGGCACTCTCACACGCGTATACGGTCTATTCCCACAGCCAGGGTGCTCAATCGTGTGCTCAGGTTTCAAAATCGGTCCATTGCGTCTTAAAGAGGTCAATCATGCGAAACATTATTTCTGCATCACTCATTGCCGGTTTTTTATGTGCAATGCCCTATGCAGCGCAGGCCGCAGACGACAACGCCAGTGATTGCAAGCACAACGCGATACTGGCCAAGTCCATGGATCACCACACCTGCTACACCAGCGGGGACAAGGCACCCGATCAGTACACCCGTGAAGAAAGCGCCATCAAGAACTGGAAAGCCAAAAGCTTGCCGCAACCCAGCGAAAATTCGCAATGGGTGCAATTCAGTGATCACTACGTGCTGGTTAACCGCACCAATTCGGTGATCGAGCAAATCCGTACGCTTAAAGGCACTGTTGTCAGTCAGTAACCCCCCCCCCGCAAGCGGGCCGCTGTAGACAGCGGCCCGCTCTCTGGCGCCTGCAGTGCGGTGAACGTTAACGTTCTCGGATGCACGCGTAGGGGCATTCGCTGATAGGCCGATGAAAAGGGTGAATTTAGGGGGATGCGCATTTTGATGACGATGCGAGACCCGGCTACGGCATGAGTAGAAGGCCTGCTTTGTAGACTTTTTATTCAATCTGCAGTCAGGACCGTAATCATGCCTCAACGCTTGCATCACCACACGCCAACACTAGGCGCTCAAGATCCACGGGGGTTGACGGTGCGCGAGGTGGCGTACCATCGGCGCTCACCCGAACAGACAGCCGAGGCGCGCATCACGCGTCAGGTGTACAGCGCTACCGGTTTTTTACAGGAGCAATGGGACCCGCGTCTGTATGAGCGCCGACAACGTGTTCCTTCCACTGAGCCCAATCAGCGTACGCAATTTACGCTCAGCGCACGCGTGTTACGGCACTGACAATGTCGACAGCGGGCACTGCATCATCTGGAGAAGCGCAGGCAATCTGATCCTCGATACCTGGGACGCATCGGGCATACGCCATAGCCATGAGTATGACGACTTGATGCGCCTCAAAGCAGTGTTTGAGCAAGGGCCCAGTCCTGGCCCGCGCCGGTGTACGGAGCGCTTCAGTTATGCCGGCGCCAATGCTGGCGATGCCGCCCTCAATCGCTGCGGGCGTGTATGGCAGCACGAGGACCCGTCAGGTGTCCTGACGTTCGAGCGTTACGACATCAACGCTAACGTTGTCGCTCAAGCTCGGCGGTTTATTGAAGGTTTATCACAGGCGCCGATCCATGCCCCGCCCCCGGCGTTACCCCATGCTGCCTTAGAAGCCCTTCCTTACATGACCCAATGGCGATATGGCGCGCTGGGCCAATTACTGGCTCAGCACGATGCCAAGGGCAATGTTCAACTGCCCCGGTACGGCATCGACGGCAGGTTGTCGTCGATGGCCGTTCGCTTCAATCAAGGCCAGCAACGCTTGCTGCTGCAAGAGCGTCGTTACACGGCCAGTGGCAACGTTGAAACCGAGCAGGCAGGCAATGGCGCGCGCAGCACCTGGACGTACGATCCGATGGATGAGCGTTTGTTGCGGTGTAAAACCCAGCGCAGCCGCCACCCTCGTACAGTTCTTCAAGATTTGACCTACACCTATGATCGAACGGGCCTGATCGTGGGTGTCAGCGATGGGGCACAGCCGGTTGAATGGTCGGACAACACGCACATAGAGGCCTCCTCCCACTATGCGTACGACACGCTCTATCAACTGATCGAAGCGACCGGCCGCGAGCATGCGAGGCATACAGGGGGAGCGACGCTCCCGCCGCAAGAGGATTTTGCCCAAGGCAGTGCCCAACGGCGCCGGGGCTACCATCAGCATTACCGCTACGACGCATCCGGTAATCTCATCAGCTTGCGCCATACCCCCACTCAAGGCAGCGGTTACACCCGGCACCTGAACCTGTCGAACACCAGTAATCATGGCGTGGCCCAGGTCACAGGTGTGGTCAAGCGGCCCGGCCGGGGCAGGGGGTTTGATCACAAAGGCAATCAACTGGCCCTTGAGCGGGGGCAATCCCTGCACTGGAATGCACGCGATCAACTTCTGGGCGTAACTCACATCGTGCGCGTTGACGCTGATAACGATGATGAGATCTACCGCTATGACGGTAACGGTCAACGCGTGTACAAGGCTCGCCGCTCCAGGGCACATAACGCCGTGCACCTGAGTGAGGTCCGCTATCTTCCGGGGCTGGAGATCCGACGCGATACGGCGACCGGCGAATGGCTGAATGTGTTGGTCGTCAATAACGCGTTCATCAACGTGCGCATCTTGCAATGGGAACAGGGTCGACCCACTGGCATGCAGGACGGGCAAGTGCGTTATAGCCTGGCCGATTACCAGGGTAACCACACGCTGGAACTGGATCAGGATCAACGCCTGCTCAGTCAGGAGCACTACTACCCGTACGGCGGGACTGCCTGGTGGGCGACTCCCACGGCAATAGAGGCGACGTATAAGACCGTGCGTTTCTCGGGCAAAGAGCGCGATGCCAGCGGTCTTTACGCCTTTGGTTTGCGTTACTACGCCCCCTGGTTGATGCGCTGGATCAGTGCAGACCCCGCAGGCGACGTTGATGGGCTCAATCGCTATGCCTTCGCACGAGGCAACCCGATCAATCGTGTCGATGCCGACGGGTTACAAAGCAACCCTGTGCAGCCGCCCAAGGCCCGGTTTGCCACGTTGCGCGGCATTACCACGCACATGGCGAGCCGGATCAGATCGCGTGTGCAACTGGCAGGCTCGGCTGCTATTCGAGACGCGTTGGCGACCTACATCAGCAACGCCTTGAGCGCCGGGCTCGACGTTGCGCTGTTCGAGGGGCGACAGCCAACCGCGGCACTGAACACTGCCTTGCGAAATACCGTGGCCGCGCTTGATGCGCTGGCCATGATGCACATGAGCAGCGGCCTGCTGGGCAACATCTGGCGCTGGAGCCCGCTGATCGGTTTCGCCGTGGCCGCCGCTGCTGACCGAGGCTTTATGATGCAGGGCCTCACCGAAGTGTCAGAGACCGAGCTGGGGTGGGACCCGGTTGCCCGTATGCGTCTGGGGGGACACATTCGCGCGTTTTCCAGAGAGATCGTGCAGCAAGTGTTACGCGGCTTGGGAGACACGGCTTCCTGGGGGCAAACGCCGTTGACCGCCAGAGTGCCCAGAACGCTGCTGGCCTCTGCCGCCTATGCCGTGGCGACTGTGCCCAACGCGATGTACGCCGCCCATGTGCCGGGCCCGATCACCCCCAATATCGGCCCGCTGATTGAGGCCTACGATGCCGCAGCAGGGACCTTACTGCGCAGTGGTCACCGAACGGTTCGCCATGACGTTCACCAGCAGACGCTGCAACTGCCGCCGGCCATGGATACGCTGCACGGCGGTATCAGCAGAATGTTCAATCAGACCTGGACGTATTGGGTCGGGGTCGGCATCGAGGCCGTGGCTGGCGCGGTGACCGGCGCGTCCCCAGCCGCCCAGAGCGCAAGGGCGCGCACCTGGGTCAGCGTGGCACGCGGCGTGGTGTCAGCACTGACCGAAGTGCGGGGTTTACTGTTGCAAACCGCCCGCGCCGGGTTCGGGAATATTGGCCGGCTTTGGCGGCCGTCAGCCGCTTGAGTCACCCGCACTACTATATGACCACCTGCCAGCCCGACCTGAGTAATAGCCTTTTTGCTCTAAGGCATTAAACAGGTCGGCAACCATGGCACATCTGCATCAATACACGCCGTCATTGACGGCGCTGGACCCCAGAGGTTTGAGCGTACGTACAGTCAATTACCATCGGCTGACGGTGCAACAACCTCCCGAGGCCCGCATTCACCAATCCATGTATGGCTCCACCGGGTTTCTGACCCGGCAGTGGGATCCGCGCTTGCAAGCACTGCGAGTGAGTAACAGTGATGCGCAGCCCAATCTGCGCCACCTCACGAGCCTGTCAGGGCACTCTGTGCGCAGCGACAGTGTGGACAGCGGCTGGCGCGTCACCCTATTTGGCACCGCACGCCAGCCACTCAACACCTGGGATGGCCGTGGCAGCCATCAACGGTTTGAGTACGACAATCAATCCCGGCTTACCGCCATTCACGAACAACGCAGCGACGACCCAAACCCTCGCTGCACTGAACGTTTCACTTATGCCAATGCCCGGACCGGGAAGAACGGTCACAATCTGTGTGGTCGTCTGGTGCGGCACGACGACCCGGCAGGCGTGGTTCTGTATGAGGGCTACGCCTTGTCGGGCGCCTCGACGCGTCAAACCCGCTGCTTTGCGCGCTTCCCTGATGCGGTCAATTGGCCGCAGGACGTGACTCAACGCAGTGAGCTACTGGAAACCCGCACCTATTCCACTCAATGGCAGTACAACGCACAGGGCGACTTGCTCGAACTGGTCGATGCCCACGGTAATCGTCAACGTTATGGGTACGGTATCGCGGGAGAGCAAACACAGATTGAATTACACATGGCCAGTGGCAAGCACGCGGTCTTAATGGATCAGCGGACCTATAACGCCGCAGGCCAAGTGACAACCGAGCGGGCGGGAAATGGCGTGCTGATGGTGGCGTCCTACTCGGAGGCGGATGGCCGCTTGCAGCATTTGACGGCGCACCGCCCTGGCTTACACCGCACGCCGTTACAGGATCTTGCCTACACCTACGACCGGGTAGGGAATGTCGTGAGCATCCTCGACAGCGCGCAACCGACGACCTGGACCCACAACTCACGCATTCAGGCGTTGAATACCTACAGCTACGACACCTTGTATCAGTTGGTCAAAGCCACCGGGCGTGAGAGTACGCGGCCGACAGGAGGGCGCTTGCTGCCTGATGTGATGCTGATGGGCGCAGATCACCTCCGATGGCGCAATTACACGCGTCATTATCACTACGACGCAGGCGCGAACCTGTTGCACATGCAGCATATCCCCTCATCCGGCCAAGGTTATTCCCAGCGGATGCGGGTAGCCCCTGGCAGCAATCGAAGCCAGTTGATGGCGAGCGCTGCCCAGGGAGAGGTGTTCGACCCTTGCGGTAACCTGACGATGCTCGTGCGCGGTCAGGGTATGGACTGGAATGTGCGCAACCAGTTACAGCGCGTGACGCTGATCAGCCGTGATAACGCAGGCAATGATGAGGAATTTTACGCCTACGACGGGCAGGCAGCGCGTGCCCTCAAACGCAGGGCAAGTCTGGCCAAGGGCGTCATGCACCTCAGCGAAGTTCGCTATTTGCCTGGCCTGGAGCTGCAGTGGAATCACGTCACCGGCGAGCAGTTATGGGTGGCGGCTGTGCAAGCCGGTCACACCCACGTCAGAGCCCTTAAATGGGAGCACGGCTTACCTGACGCGGTGAGGGATGAACAAATCCGCTTCAGCCTGTCAGACCATCTGGGCAGCGGCGTGCTGGAACTGGACGAACAGGCCGCCTTGCTCAGCCAGGAAGGGTTCTATCCCTTTGGCGCCACGGCATGGTGGGCGGCAAAAAGCGCCCTTGAAGCCACGTTCAAAACCCTGCGCTACGGCGGCAAGGAGCGAGATGCTACGGGTCTTTACTATTACGGCATGCGTTATTACGCGCCCTGGATGCTGCGGTGGATCAACCCTGACCCTGCGGGAATTGTCGACGGTTTGAACCTCTACGCCATGCTGCTGAACAACCCCATGAGCCACATAGACCGGCAAGGCCTGCAGGCTGAGGGTTTGTCGCCCGAACGACGCGTCGCGTTTGGTTTTTATATCGTGGTGGTTGCCTTGTTGGGAGCAGCCATTGGGCACCTGCACAATGCTCCGCTCCTCGGTGCCGCACTCGGGGCCATGTTGATGACGTCGCTGCTGGCGCTGGCGCTCAGAGGCGAACGTCTTTCACAGCAACCTCACTCTGAGGAGGACCTCTACGTGTTTACGCAAGCCGTGACGGCCAAGGTTTTGGAGTTCACCCAAGCGCAGCACCTGAGCGCCACTGAAACAGTCAAGATGTTCAATTTTGTCTACAGCAAGCTGGCCCCACTGCATGAGGAAGTGGGTATCTCGCTGGGAGCGCAAACCACGAGCGGGGGCGAGATTTATGGCTATGTGGGGCCTGCCAGCGCCATTGGCGCGATAAAGGGTCTCGTCGATACAGGGCGTCCGCCCTCGCGTGAATCGCGAAAAATGGGGGTACACAGTATTTTGCTTCGCAGTCGTCACCTGCCATCTGTTGCTGCGCCAACAGTTCAACACGCCGTCACAACGCCTGATGTCCCTGCGGCAGGCGCCTTAAGCCGGCTACCGACGGCAAAAAAATCCCACGCTGCACGTCGCCAGCCGCCTGTCACGGCCAGGCCAGCACCTGTTCAAGCAGCGCCGCCGATCAGTGTCGATGAGACCGCGGTGGCATCTGCGCTTCAGGGGCCTGAAGGGACCAGTATTGCGCTGACCATCAGCCATGTTCTGGAAGGGCGATTCCGCGCCGTGAATTGGCATCAGCACGCTGATTTGCTCTGGTCCGCCGATATACATGGCTATCAGGGCAGCCGCAGACGAGGCGCGTACCGACTGATGTTTGAGCATCTGGGTGATCGCCGTTACCGGATTGCCGGTATTCGCGACCCGCACTAAGCCAGTGCCTTGCACATGCGTCGCGCCAACGCATGTGCAAGGCCTGAGCATCCGTCAATCGGCAGGAAGGTCCTGCTCCAGTCCGTAGGTGTCGTTTTCGTCCTCAGTGATGGTGTACCAGGTGCAATACGTCTGACGGCTTAAATCCCCACGCGCATTCAGCGTATGAGTGGCGCGCCCTAACGCGTCATAAAACACTTGATCGCTGTAACCGCTCACGCGCAACGACGCATCGTTTATATAGCGATGGTGATTCGCGAAGTAAGGGCGATAGTTGCGAATGGCCAGCCCTTTGTTGTTGTACTCCACCCGGCTGCTGACTCGCCAGCGGGTTTCGCTGTACTCACTGACCGGCTTGCCGTCCGTGTCAACGTTTAGCGCGCCGTTGTCATTTACGCTATAGGCCATGCCCCCCGGCGCCAATTGCTTGGTTTGCAAGCTGCGTCCAAATCCATCGCTGCAGGTCAGGCTGATCCTAATGAGCGCCTCCTGAGGCTCCGTCGCGGACGGGTAACGATCGGCTTGCAACACCACGGCATGCACAGGTTCGCGTCGCGCGCGCTGAATCAGTTCACTTAACTGCCGCTGGCTCTCATCGCCCAGGTTCAGCGTGGCCTGACGTGCCCTGGCGCGAATATGCCCGCTGGGCAGGACATACCCCTGGGCCACCCATTCAGGACGCAGGGCCGGCACAGCGATCTGCCCCATCCAACTGAAGGGGGTATAGAAGCTGGCGCTGGCGGCTTTGTTAAGCGCTGCTTGAGGGGATTTGATCGCGCTGTCAGGGCTGTCATCCGCTGGTCGACGGTATTGCGACAACGGCGCAAACCCCACCGGCACGCCTTGCTCCTGACCAAAATAGCTACTGACCTGCAAGTGCCCGAAAGCGTCATAACGGGCGTGCTGCTCCGTGCCCTGGGGATCGGTGACGCGTACTGGCAGCTGCAACCGGTAGTCATACACCGCGCGGGTGGTGCAGCCATCGGCGGTTTGAACCTTGGCAATGTGGCAGTAATACGGATCGTGCTCCAACGTGGTGACGCCATGGCTTTCGGTAGGCCGCACACTGCGTGCCCGGTAAAAACCTTGAGCCGAGCGGTACTGCGTAAGGTTTTTTTTGATCGACCACAGGCTGATCGGGGCCGCATTGTCTGGCAAGAACGTTGAGGCTGGATGATAGTGAGCCGCCGTCAGGGCCTGCGTCAGATTAAATGGCTCGGCACCCGGCAAATCGGGCAGATTCTCATACGCCTTAAGGGCCTGTTCATCCAGCTCGGCAGTTTCGGTGTGGTCCGGTAATGCCAGAAAATCTGCCGTACCCAAGGGATAGGGCGAAGCTGTTTGCACGTCTTGGTAATACTGCGTCGACAACCCGCCCAGTGTCCGTTGTGCATCTGCGCCCAACGGACTTTGGGCGCTTTGATCGATAAACCGCTCGTAGCTGATCCGGTCAGGGGCCAATGTGTGGGCTGTGGTGCCTTTTGCCAACACCAGTGCATTGGCGCGCTGGCGATAGGGCAGGTGCAACCGCCAGCGTTGCGACTGATCAAGGTGTATGTACTGAGCCCGCGACTCTGTCAGGTAATACGTCTGCTGCGCCGGATCGTGGGTGTCCTGCCACCACTGGATGTGATGAGGCTCGCTGAACGGCGGACTGTCTTGAGGGTTTTTACGACGGGCGTAATGCACGGTGACGCTATGCGTCAACCCGCCAAACGTGTCCCAGCGCAAATTGAGGGTGTGCTGGCAGCCCGGGTCCTCGGGTTCGCGCTCATACCGGTAGCTGATGGACTCCAGCAACAAGGGCAACACCGATGACCGCCCATTGACCTGACGCACCAGAAACCGGTTCTGACTGACTGAATACGGCACGGCAGTAGGCGCCGGATCGCGGGCCGCGAAAATTTCCTGGCGCATCAGCGAACCACTGAGGGCGTAATTGATGTCCTGGCGGTGAGCGGGCGTCACCGCCTCAGCGATCAACGTATCGTCGGTGTCACCCGGCTGTAGGCGACTGATAAGCGTGTAGCCCAACGGCTGAGCGCGGGTATCGAGGTTGAAATAGTCGCGCCGCAGCATGTCGGTGGCCTTGCCCGTGTGAAACCAGCTTTTGCGCAGCAATGTTTGCGTGTGGCGGTTGTCCGGTGTGTCACTGCCCGACACCTCTGTATCCGTCTCCAGCAAAAAGCCAAACCCCTGAAACTTGCGCTCCACGCTGTTATAGAAGCCTTCTCGGTACTTCACCTGCTGGGTCAGGCGATTACCGCTGATGGCGTCCGTCTGCTGTTGCCGGGTCACCAAATGCAACGCAAACGGGACGCCGCAGATGGCAGGTCGACGCTCCAGGGCGCGCTGGTGCTTTTCATCCAGCCACTCTTGGGCACTGCTGCGGTAAGTGAGTGAGCCGCTGGCGCCCATGTTGTTGTCGGTACTGACCAACAAATACGGCTTGGCCTGAACAAAGTCATAGCGCCAATGAGGCGGCGTCGCGTGCGGCATCGTCACGATCAGGCTCGAACAGCCCAATCCCTGAAGGTCGGCGGTGCTGACCGTGCATGAACGGTCATAGCGAAGGTTTTGTGGCCACGGTAACTGAGTGGGCGAAGGCGCGAGGCCCGTGCCGAACAAGTTCATGAAAATCAATGCGTGCTCGGACTGAAGGTACAGCACATCGGTCGCGCCGGAGCCGTCCAGATCCGCAAGCAATACCCGTGAGGCGTCAAATTCGGCATAACTGAAGGGCAGGGTGGCAAACACAAACCCTTTGCCGAAACGGCCGTTGCCCAAATTCGGCCAGCACTTGATTTCATGGTGACGAATGCGGATCAAATGCTGCTGCCCGCTGCCCAGAATATCGCTGAAGGCCACCACCTCCGTACCGGGGGAGCGGCTCAGCACAGGCAACCCATCATCGTCGTCCGCGTCATGCGCCACATCCTGCCCCGGCTCAAAACCGTCCTCAGGCTGATTGATATACAACCGGACACTCCGAGGGCCGATCAAGGACAGGTCGGGCACGCCATTGCCCATCAAGTCTGCCAACTGCCCCTGGGGGTGAAAGAACTCTGTCGGCAGCGCCGCGAACGGCGCAAAACTCGACCAGCGCCGACGGGCGTTTAGCGTAAAAAATCCGCCCAGGGCGGGCTGCGCAATGATCCACTCCAATTGCCCATCGCCATTGAGGTCAGCCAGGGTTTGGCGCAGCGATTCGCGATCAGTGGCCACCGGCATCTCCGGTAACGTTTGCAGAGGCCCATAAGACACCGCATCGGTGGTGAGCCCGGCAGGGTCCCTGACAGGTTCGCGGTAGTGCCAAAGCCTGTCCTGGCTGTACAGAACGCCTGGCATGCCATCGCAATACAAATCCACCAATTGATAGTGCTGCCCGTCGCCCGGGCCCTGTAACGCGTCGAACGCCGCGTACTGGGCTGGCGTGTTTGAAAGCGTAAACGGGCTGTAGCTGAATTCGACAGGTGGCCAATGACTGGCCACCCCCGACGCATCAAAGGCCTGACTGTGAACAGCATTGAGAAAACTGCCTCGGTGTTCGCTGGTCCCGTATTCAAGCAATAAGCGACGCACCAACACGGGCTCGGCCCCCATGGCTGTTTCATCGGGGAAGTAATGAAACATCAGGATTTGCTGGCACAGCCGCCGGCTGCCCAGCTCAAAGCCATACGCGTAGTTAAAGTAAGGGTCGGGGCGCTCCTGCCAGACTGCGCGTTCCGCATAACTCGGGGTTTGAGTCAGGTCGGTGGTGCGCTCGCCATAATCAAACAGCAGCTCAAAGTGCCACTGAAGAGGTGCCAGGGACGGCGCAGTCCATAACGCCAGATGGGTACGGGGTTGGCGGTTGCCATAACACACACGTTGGAGATAACGCTGGGCACTGAAATCACGCACCGGGGCCGTGTCCGCAGTGGTCTGTTCTTGCTTGTATTGGTAGTAAATCTGCTCACCTGAAGGGGTCAGGCTTTCTTCCAGCAGCCACTGTGCGACGTGGTGTGGCGTGTGAGGATCAGCGCAGCGTGCGCCAGGGGTTTTACCGAATACATGTAGATTGCCATCAGCACTGTGTATCAGCCAGAACCCGGCGGGGTCAGCGCTGCACGTCCAGTGTTCAACCCGGTCGAAGGTTGATTCCACCCGTGGAAAATAGCGCGTCACGCGATACGCCGTGTCGAGTGGCAAACCGTTGAACTGTTGAATGGTGGTGGTCTGAATCCCCCCCTGCTGATTTTTTTCGGCGCGCAGCTCCATGCCCGAAGGCCCGAGAAACTCATCCGCGGCCGTATACCGTGGTACTCCGGTCTGGGTGTTACGCCGGATGCTGCCGGGGGAGGCGGCCCAACCGATGCCAAACGGGCCATTACCCAGCGCGCTGCTGTAATTCAAGCTCAATGAAGGGGTAAACCCGCGCCCCGGTGAAATGGGCAGGGGGACACTGAAAGACGACTCGCCTGTCATGCCGACAGCACCCCAGCCGGTGCCGATACTCTGAATGGCGCCGCCGCCCTTGGGCAACGACGGTGTAAACGCGTCCGCCACAGTGTGCTCGGGAGGGGTCGTCATGCCTGTGCTCCTGCGCTTTTGGCAACATAACGCACATGAATGATGATGTCCGTCAGTGAGTTCAACATCGCTTGCTGGGCACTCGGGTTAGGGAACGAAAGCCTCCACCCTGAGACGGCACCGGTGAATTCGAAGGGCAGGTATCGATCTCCGCCATCAAAGTTCAGGGTAAATAACCCGCTGTCGTTCAACCCCGTCGACAGGGCGATTTGTTCATTGATGCGATGGCTTGAGTATTCGAACTCGCCTTTATCCGGCGTATGAATCGTGTGATGGGTTTGCGTCAGCGTGGCGCGAATATCTTCATAAGGGCTCAGCGTTGCAGGCAGTGTCACGCTGATACTTTTGATGCGTCGCAGATAGTGTTCCGGGTAATCGGCATCGAACAACGCCTTAGTCAGTTCAAACTCAACAATCCCTGTTTTTTTCAGGGACGCACTGAGTTCGTCCCAGGCAGCATTGCGCGTGGCGTTAGGGTCTTTGGCTTTCAACTGCCTGAGGGAAATGGTTTTGGTGATTTCCATCGGCCTCGCATGGTTGTGAAAGTAGGCCGCTTGCATGTTGATGAGGCTGAGTTTGAGCCCTTCACCCGCACTTAGCCCGCTGCGATGACTGTTCCACTGCGCGGCATGCACAAACGTGCGATCCGACTCCGCCCGCTCGTAATGCCAACAGGCCTGAGCGTCCAGGCACAAGGAAAGGGCCATGTCGTAGGCTTGCAAATAGAACGACGAAAACTGCGTATTGAGCCATTGATAGAGTTGCGACGTGGTGAATCGTTTTTCCAGCAGATCAAACATCAACCTTGCCTGCCTGAGCGCCATTTCTGCCGACGCATATTGCAGTCGACTGCTGTTGGCCTGCTCACGCTGGACGCGCAGTTGAGCCTTCACTTGCGCCAGTTCGAGACGCGACTGAGCCAATGTGTGCTCCCACTCCTGAGTGCGGCGATTGAATGCCTCATTACGATCGAGGTGAGTGGCATTGGCACGCTTTTCATTGGCGAGCAATTGCACGCCTGCCTGTGCCGCGTAGAACGCCCCCTCAAGCCGCCAACCGCCTGTTGAGGTGCCAAAAATGTTGGGGGCCAGCATGGCCAGGCCGGCAGCACCTTGCAGGCCATATGCCACACTTTCCAGCGCGGCACTGGCCTGCAGTTCCTGGGTAGCCTGCTGTTCGTTGGGGCTGACGCCGTCTTTAATCAGACGTTCCAGGTGCGCTATTCGTCCTTCTACAATTTCTTGACCCGCCTGCAAGGCCGCTTCATTTTTTTCATCAATGATCAGACTCTGCGCTTGCTGCTCCAGCGACAAGCCTGCCATCTGCCACACCTGCTGCTGTTGCAACTCAACCTGTTCGGCTTGTGCCTTGCGTTCAATAATCGACAGCAAGGTGCTGCCTAGCTGCACAACGTTGTCTACGGCTGCCATCGCCAAGGCATGCATCACCTGAAACTTGTAATGCCCGGCATGCGCCGGTTGTCGACGGGCGGAAACGGCGTCTCCCGGTATGCGCTGGCTGGCATACAGGCTCAAGAGGTGTTGAGGCGAAGCAGGGGTGGCGTACAGAGCGATACCCGTAGTGGCTTGCCGGTGATGTCCAAGTGCTGACGCAGATTGTGCAAACGCGCTTCTACTTTGTCCCAGCGCGCCAGTAACGTGCTGTTCAGCGGCACACACAGATACTGCGAGTCGTTAGCCCGGTGGGAACGTTGTGCGGCGCGCAGGTGGTTCGAGACCAGCGGCAACCCCGAGTCCGGTCGCAAGGCCTTGCGTTCATTGACGCGCAGGTGATCATCGGTTTGCGTGGTGAAGGTATCAAGACCAATGGACGTCCATGGATCCATAAGGCGCAGGGTCGGTTTAGCCCCGAGCAGGGATTTGGCACGTACATACCACAGTTTGGCTTCGTTCAAACTCTCGGGTGTTGCCTGGCGATACGCCGCGTCGCCCCGATTAACCAGGATATCGACATACAACGCATACAATGCACGCCGAAAATGAATGGGGGCACTGAGTGCGATTTGATTGGGGTCTTGAGGGTTATCAAGGACATAACTCATTTCCGTATGGCCCGCGGTTAATACGGATAAACCCCAATAGTCGGACGCGGAGGACGCACCTTTGGATTTGCGGCTTGGATCAAATAGATAATTAAGCCATGCCTCGGCCTCGCCATAACGTTGTTCAAGGTTCAAGCGATGGGCAATAAGCCAGGGAAGGTAGAGAAATAACTCCCAATGGTACTTGCCGACGGCGCCATGAAAGTCGAGCGGTTGATGGCCGGTTGCACCTGTCAGCGGCGGCTCGCGGTGCGTATGTGATAAAGCGAAGAGGGTATCCATGCCGGCAGAGGCTGCCGGTATGAGCTTGTCACCCAGCGTCGTATTAAGGCGGATAGGCGCGCGCGGTAGTGTGACGGCCCCATTGGAGAGAGCAATCGTAGAACCGCTAAAGTTGATGAATTCAGCGATGCCCCGTGTGTACGATTCCTGGCGATCGATGAAGGGGGCCATCGGAATGTCGGCCACATTGTTCTCGTTTAAGATGATTTCATACGCTTTGAGCGCATAGCCCAAAATCGTGAAGCGCATGTCATCTATGTTCTGCTCCCTGATCAGCACCCCATGAATAATGGGGATTTTTTTTGCATGGCTGATGTAGTCGTTGAGGCGCTCAGCCGTTAAGCCAAGTGACGCGCTGAAGGTCTGGCCTGCAATGAGTTCCGGTGTGCCACCTTCAAGATTACGCCGCAATACTTGGCTATCGCCCACCAAGTGAGTGTTTGAAATATGAATATTAACCGGGTACTGAACGACCTGATCTTTATCGTGAGCGTCCAGGGTCATAATGACTTGCTTATACACCCGCTCCAGACGCGACAACTTAACCTTCTCCAGCAACAGTTCGCGGCTGTCGATTGCTGTGTCAGTACTTCGCGATACGGCGTTGACCGCTAACTTCGCAGAATAGGTGGTGTCCGGGGTTTGAAATAAATAATCGAACACCTCGGTAGACAGACTAAAACCCTTGAGGTTATACATTTCTGAAAACAACGTCTGGCCAAAGGGTTTGACGATTAAGCCCTCGCTGTCGAGCGGCTTGTTAGCGTGCTTAATAAAATCACGAAACACCGTGCCCGTCTTATTGCACGTTAATTCGAGACTTAAAACATCGTGGAGCAGGCGCGACGGTTGTGGGTGGTGCAAGTTCAGGTAGGAATCACTGTCCAAGGCGATGGTTGCGCCTCCCGCCCGCGTTGTCCACAGGACGGTGAATTTTAAGAAGAACCAGTATTCGCTTTGCTGGACGACCAATTCAACACTTTTGAATGATGGGAAGTGCCTGTCGACGGCCGATGTGATTTCCAGGCTGGAGGTGGTTTTATTAAACGTGGCTTTCACCGGTGCCTGAGCATCAGCAATATTCTTTTGAGTCCCTTGAAAATCCCATCTGTCAGTGCCGGGGTGGTGCGCTGTCGGATTATCGATTTTTATATCGACCGTATTAATACTGGGTGCTTTGAATCCGAAGCGGCGCTGATTATGTTTTGCAAAAATATCCAGGTAGCGCGAGGCTTGTTGCGCAATGTTATTGGGGAATATGACCAACTCACTTGTTAAGGAATACGTTGATTGCAGGTGGTGAACATTGAGTTGATTATCGAGACGTACGGCATGGGAGAAGCTGAACTTACTGCGCGTCAACGTTGAGGTGGCGTCTGAACGACCGGGAGCAGTAGCCGTCAGCCCAAAATACAGCGAGGCAGGAGACGTATGCGGATCCACCACCGCAACCGTGGTAACGGTGGCATTCAACGCATCCCCTGATAATTCATTAAGCCCTTTATGGATCGCATACTCGTCGATGCACACGTGCGGACAGCTCCAGCTGCCATCAATTTTCAAGTACGCATAATGCAGGCGCATGCGCACGTAACGCTTCATGAAGTGCTGTAAATGCTCAGGGTTAAAAATGTCCAGGTTCGCAGGTGAGGTCGAAGGCCCGTCGTGCCCCACTAGAGGCTGCGTGCACTGTGCCCAGACAACAAATAGACGATCATTGAAGTAAACGGGGCGAATACTTTGCACCGGAATATCAAAAGAAGCGGGAATAGGGATTTTTCTCCAGTCCGTCCACGCTGTAGGCACTGAATAACTGGCAGGAAGCGTCGGGTGAGCGTCCGTGAGCGGCAACGCACTTTGCTTGGCCATATCCAGCGTCCGCCAATAAAAGGTATTTTCTCCATTGGACTTGCCGACCAGGTAATAATGGCTGTCCGCCATGGCCTTGGACGATCCATCAATATAACCATTGATGACCTGCAACTGAGCGACCTCTTCTACGCGACCTAAATAGCGGTTGACCGCAGAGCGAATATGATCAGGTTGCAAGTTAGGCTGATTAATATCATTTTCAAGTTGCTGAAAACTTTCTGTTTTGTCCAGCCGGAGCACAGGATTGAGAAAGTTAGAAGGGAAGTAGCGCAATTGTTGATGCGCGTGCCAAACCGAGTAACTGTGCAAGTTAGTTTCCCAACGCATGCGCTGGGACGGTGTCATGGCGAGCAGGTCGTAACCCGGTTCGAAGCCTGACGCAATGCTGTTGATGTATTGCTGCAGGCTGCCAATAGCACTCGCCACCCGACTGGTGATCACTGACTGACTGACTTGCACATCCAGTAACCAATAGCCGTATAAATCATCCAGTGATGCACGCGGTGCATTCTGAGCAGCGGGGTCATGGCTGTGCAGCGGATTAAACACATGCAGATAAAACGCCAACATGGCGTCGCGTAATTGTTCGTTGAGCTGCTGACTGATGAGGGGAGTCATGATAATTCCTTGTGCGACACGCTAATGGATACAGACAACTCAGGCATGAACCGCCATGACGGCTTCACCCACCTGCGTCCATTGAGGGCCCGGGATATGAGAGTTGAGATTGGTAACAGTCAATAAAACAGACGCAGACAAGCCGGTACGCTGGCAGGCGCGGTGACAGCGGGCAACCCAATCCAGTTGGGTAATGGATTGAACGCGGGTATACGCAGTATTTTTCAGCAAAGCCGTTATTTCGCTCGCGCTCCAGCCCAATAAGCCGCTGAGGTGCACAATCAACTCGGCTTCATTGTCCGCACTCTTGTCATTCACCCGCTTTAAATAATTTAACAGGTCGGATTCATTTAAGCGGTAATGAACCAGCAGGGACTGAAACTGCTGCAATAAGTACAGGGTATTCAAGGACAGCTTCAGAAAATTTTCAGCGCCATTACTGGAGTCGAGCCAGTGCGGATGCAGCACAAAGGTTTGCAACGCGTCCGAACGCACGCTCAAGGCTAATAAACTGCTCGCGTTCGGCGCCACTAACACATTGTGTTTAAGGGCTTTTTTGCTGTCTTTTTGCCCCAGCGCAACCGCCATGCTCTGAATGGCGTTTTTAATCCTTTTATCAATGATCAACGAAGACTCTATCGTGGTTGAATGCTCACTGAACGTGCTGACCAGCTGTTTATTCCAGGGCAATAACTGCGTGTAAGCGGAGGTTAAATAAGGCGAAAGGATTGAAGTGATTCGCTCGACTACCTTGTCTTGGTCTTTATCCTGATTCAGGGGAGTGAGATAACTCTTGACTGACTTTTTAAGCATTTTATGCAGCCGTTCAAGATCTGCAGTTTCAGGCAGCACTGGGTAGGTCTTCAGAATTGTTTTAATCAGCACATGACTTTTAGTGAATCTCAGTTTTTTTAACTCTTCTTCCTCTCCCTGAGACAGCGTAGGGAATGATTCGTCGGGCAACGCGTATGTTTCCAGCGCACTCAAGTGTTCTATAAATGGTTGTAGGTAGGCATGGGCGCCATTTTCTGCCTCTACGGCGTCCAGTAACAGTTGACGACGCACTGTCTGAAGCGATGTGCCGGCGTCACTGAACCACTGGACGGCCCAATCCATTTGCATGAGCACATCCAGGAAATCAGCGGGCGCATTACTTCCACTTGCCCGCAATGAGGGAGAAACCAGTTGCTTGATATAATCAGTGCCGCCCAATAACTCGGCCAGCTGATACATGTCCAGCACAGAAAGTCCGAACAATCGCGCCAGACGGGCCTGTCGATAGAAACTACTGAACGTCGCGAGGTCTTTTTTCGGCGTCAAATACTGTTGTATACGCTGGGACATGGCGCCGAATGAAGTGGGGGTATTGAGAACACCTAAACTGGCGCAGACCTTATGTACAGCGATTAAATCCGAGTCGTCACGCGCATCAAGTTTGAAGAGGCTGCCGTCCAATGTCAGCGCATCATTGAACAGACGGTCACTGTTATAGACCCGGTCATACAAGGCAGGTGCCTGCCCGACACGATGCACCGACAGGTGATGCACCATGGCTGAAAACTCCTCAACGGACACGGTGTAACGCTGGCTCAAATATCGGTAAACGCCCAAGGCCCGAAGCGTATTGTCGTTTATGGTAAAGGTGTTTACTTCAGCACCGGCACTTGCTACACAGTGCACGAAGGTTTTGACTTCCGTGTAAGGGATGTTCGTCCAGCGTTGCAAACGAATAATGCGCTGCAATCGATCAAGCTGTTCAACATTAACAAAATCAATAACCGGTGCGGTGTCCTTGTCTTTGATATCTATCCCCACCCTGGCGGGCACTGCTGTCAAAGGCGTTACTACATGCGGCGAGAGCAGGGGGGTAAAGTTACCCAAACAGAACAGCGCCTGCATGTGTTCGTCGTCAAGTTCTGTTTGCGCCATAAAATGGGGAAGCGATTTTAATAATTCAAACTCACTTCCCAAACACGTTCTTGCCAATCTGTTTCTTCCCTGGGGCGTATCGTCATTGGCCATCTCTGCCGTGATCAACGATTGCTGCTGCGGACTAAGCGCTGCCAGTAATCGTTGGGCTTCATAGCTTTCCTGCTGAACTTTTCCATACACGGTGCTTGGTTGTTGACTGAGGGGAAGGGTCAGACTAATTGCATAGCTCAACTCACCCAACATGGGTTTATCCCCCCCCAACCCCAACAAGCATTGTTGATGGGAAAGAGAGAAGGGTAATTGCAGCGGGTAATACTGCTCCGCCAGCGCCTCTTCAACGACGTCACTTCTGTACACATCTTTATTGTCAATAAGGTGTTTGCGGATATCGCCATGCAGCAATTCGTTCACAAGGTTCAGCAACGGAACTTGCTCATTCACCGCCTGTGCATCAACCGTCATGCTCATCAATGAGGGGCGGCGTTGGGCCAAGCGTGTCTTCGGCAATTGACCCTTGCCGGTATTCTCCAGCTCCCGGGCAAACATATAGAGTGCGCGAAGGTAGGCCGCTGGCGAATCGATTGCAGCTAACGATTCAGGTGTGCAGACATTATTCCAATCTTGAGGGAACAATGACGTATAGGTAGCGCCATGTTGTGACGCCGTTGCAGCAGCACCTTGGGCTCGTTCTTCGTCTGAGAGTAAATCGCGTTGCTCACGATGGAGAAACTCCAGTTGCACAACATGGCTGAGCGCCTGGTCGTATATCTGACCCGATTCTTTCTCGCCAATATCATTCAAGACTTCGGCGAACTCCATCTTGGAAAGTCGGACAACGTCGAAAATTGAAAGCAGGTTGGCGCCTGCCATTTTGGCCTTAAAGCGTTCCTTGCTGCTGGCTGAGAGACCTGGAATTCCCGCGAGTGAAAGCAGTAAATCCGTAGGCTGATTATGGGGAGTAGCGTCGGTCGTATCTGACATATCAATAAATTCCAGGAGGCTCTGCGGGGGATCCACAGCGCGACCTGAAGCTAACATCGACGTTTAAAGCGCTCGGTCAGGCAGCACCGTTCTGATTCCTCAGACTGATCGTTAATTAAGTAAGGGATTCAATGAAGCTGTCAGCACCGTGTAAGGCGCAGCAGAAGGATCGTGGAGTGCTAATCACCGGACCCGGGCAAGAAACCTGCACAGCGGAAAGACTTCCTGATACGTGATTTAACAAGTGGGCGATGTCATATGTTCACCGTGCCATTAAGTCCTTTAAAAGCAATAACCTGAACAAAAAAAGCGAAATGCGTGTTTGCCAGAATACGTTCACGATCGACCTTTCAGTCGATTCTGCTCCATCCTGGTTGCCTACGACTGATGATCGTCTTCAAAAGAAAGTGAGATTCTGGCAAGGTGAGATCGTGTTGAACCGGTTCAATTCTTTTTTATTAGCTTTTCCACCACTCTGTTGCGTCTATGAAAAAGGAAAGGCGCCACGCCTTGCGAGCATCCATCACAATCTTGGAGCCGGACAATCCACTCATGAGTCTGGCTATCGGCGCCATGAAGCGCTATCACGAAGCTCAGGCAGCGAAGCTCGCCGATTCAGAGATCAAACGGCTACGGTTAGACGCTAAAAGTCTGTTCCAAGCCGTTTCTGACTTTCAGCAGCGAGTTAGGGGGGGCTGTGAAGAAAGCTCCACTGACGTTGTTTCCTACGCGTCGCCGGAAACTGATGGACTTCATGAAATTGGGGCGGTTCCCCTGCGCTTCTGTCGAAGCGCCAGCCATTGCAACATAAGTGGCTGGCGCTAAAGGGCTGAAACTTGACAAGTTATCTCCTTAGATCCTCCAGCCGAGATCATATAAGTCTCGTTTGATCGCGCCGAGCCATTCGTTTTTATAATTCGAGCGGTTGAAGCTCAGCGCAATGTCAGGCGTAAGCAACCATGCAGTTTTCGAGAAAACTGAACTATTGATCTCATTAAGCTTTTCAGGGCTGTAGATTATCAAGGCGTCAACAAATCTAGTCAGTTCTGCTTCGGATATAGCTAAACGGTCTTCTGTTACAAAGGTTTGCATTGAGCGCTGAGCCTTTTCATAAAGCGAATGAGCTTTAGCTAGCTTACTTATTGTGACTTTTGGTAGAGGCGTGCTTAAGCCCAGTTCGCGATGTTTAATATATGCCTCTAGGTCTAAGCTGTACTGGATCGCCTCGGCATCTTCGTAAGGATGGAGATGTTCCTTTTCATAAAAATTTGCCGTGCTTTCTAGGGAGCTATTGCAGGGGTGGCAGCTAGGAACCAGGTTGTAGAGTGACAATGCGAGATAAGGGTACTTGTGTTTTGGATAAAAATGATCAAGAGTAGGACGCAGGGCCTTGTTTTTTTTGTCCCGATAAATTGTTACGGCCAGACTTTGCTGGCAGTAAGGGCACATAGTGTATTTAGATGTCATGCATAGTTTATATGCATTCCAAGATGCTGTGCTTTTTTGTGCAAAGCGATCATAATCGAACAGTTTTTTACATGCTTCGTGGAATTCGTCACGAATGGCCTTAGAGAACGCGACCTTGGCACTCTCGATGTTCTGAACTACTTTTCTTAGAGTATCTGGGCGTGAAGTTGCTAGCAGTTCTCCATATCCAAACAAAAGAAAACTCATTAATGGGTTTTGATTTGGAAATCCTCTGGATAGTACGTCACAAAAGAAAGACTTATGCATTTCTTTAGTGGCGTCCGACCATATATCAGATATGTTTATTTGCATTTTATATTGATACCCCTGACAGCCCGATCTCTTGTAGTTTCTTATGGAGTTGCCGACGAATAATAGGATCCCCAATCATCTCTATTCGCTCGCTGGAGACTGAGCGTCCTGCAAGGATTTCCTCTACTACTCCTTTAATTATGCGAGCTGAAAACACTCCCATTGTCCCTGCCTGTCCGACATGCCGGACTACCGCATCCAAAGGTGCGCCAAAAGACTCAGCAGGTTTCGATGGGGTCGCATTTTCTAGCAAATCCTCTATCCAGTTCTTACCGTCTAAGAGATAGATGCAGTCGCGTGGAAAATCAGACATGAGAACTGGTGAGTGGGTGGCCACTAAAACCTGCACAATCTTAAATTTCTTTTTCAGACGTGCGACTGTCTTATCTAGATAATCTATATATCGTTGCTGCCACGCCAGATGGAGGAATGCATCGCCCTCATCGATTATCAGTACTAGATTTGTAAACTGTTGGTTTGCTAAGAGCTGCCCGCAGGCCATATCAATGCTGGCAAACTGATGTATCAACGTTGCAGCGCCCGAGCTTAATTGGGTGAGACTTACTTGGCCAACTTTTCCTAGCTCTAACGAATTCAATTGATCACTTTGCTTGCTATCAAGCTGGTAAGTATTTTTGGATAGCTGTGGATCGTTAACTATATGGGCTACTATTCTGAGCTTAGCTAGAGTGCTATCAAAATTTTTCTTTGGCACTGTCGCTTTCTTTACTGGTGGAGTCCTAAGGGAAAATCCTAAAGCTCCCAGAAGCTGGCTTTTAGCAGTATCTGAAACCGCGCGCAGCGAGCTTGCATAAGCGAATGCCCGAATTGCTAGTATAAATTCAGGGCCAATCTTTTCACGGAGTTGTTTTGCAAACTCACCAGCCAAAACTTCCCTTTTCTTTCTGTTCTTCTCGATATGCCCCCAATCCAGAGTGCCATCGGATAATCTCTTATCTTGCCGCAACTCCTTTGCAGCCGCTCGAAATGGCTCAATCCACTGATCCAATATTCCTGTACGAACTGCTAAAACTTGTGTCAGTACTTTATTAAAGTCATACTCATCGATCTCCGGAAGCGATAATATTTTTGGAGCTTCCAGCTCAAACTCTGTTTTCAATCGACTTATGATTTCCTCGTGCTCTGAAGGCATTGGTCGCGATGTAGAGCTCAGACTGGTCTGGATGAAGCGAAAGCGATCACCATTCCGGGGAGGGACTATGTGGTACGGCACGGGCGTGTAATAGACTGCGCAGGTCGAATCTGGATCCACCTCATTATCCCAAGAAGCGCCTGAAGTAGATCTACCGGCTGCGCCTTTCCTCGCTAATATTGATGCCAGCCCCATCATTACCCTAGTCTTTCCGCTCCCATTCGGGCCAACGAGTAGCGTCATTGAGTCAGCGGCGAATAAGCTGCTGCTCTCCGGGCCAAGGTTCGGAGATGGTAGGAGCGGAACAGTAATGCCTTTAACTTTAAATGATGTAAGCACGTTCTCTCCTAGAGTGTGCAGTTGTAAATACAAGAAAATAACAATTCTTTGGGGATCATACCGTTAGGGATGCTCCGATCAACTTGTCGTGCAGCCGCGGCAAGTTGCAATTTTCCAGGCACCTACAGCGTCATTGGACGAAAAGTGACCGAAAAATCATGTACGGAGAGCTTTTTCGACCGGTTCTCCGTGTT
>NZ_JAAQWY010000029.1:0-76681 GCF_012985765.1 Pseudomonas sp. WS 5071
GTCAGGTGCAACGCGAAATTGGCAACCTATCGGCGCCGTCACACTCAACCCAGAGAGGGAGCAGCCGGCAGTGAAAATAGCAGCTTAAAAACACGGCTGACGCGACAACTACCTTGCAAAACGCCGCTTGTTGTCATGCACCGATTGTGACCATCCATGGTTTAACCCAAACGCACGCGTGCCCTCCCATAACTCGGGGGTGTCATGAAATACCTCTTCGCCCCAGATCAGAGGGGCGATGGACAGCTGACAGTGGATGATAATTGGGTTTCTTTGTACATAATGATTGCTTTCATAACGTGCAATAAACTCTTTTGGATAGTTAGTTATTGTTTTGCTATGCGTAGCGATATTTCCAAAGCGCGGGATCGATCGGAATAGAAAGTATTCAAAACCATACTCTTCTATCCTTTTGAGTGTGCTCTCAAAGAGTTGGTGTTCGTTTTTGTCGGTACTGCTCTGATTTTCATAAAGCCTTTGATGGGTTTTCATGAGGAGATCCTTTGCCCCTGGTTATGTGATCCAATTTGCATGACGTCCTCATAGTAGTAGAGGTTTGTAGGAAATTTCAAAGCTATTGGTCTTGTTTGTTAAATAAGTTTAATTAAGTGAATTAGTGTAAAAGCACCAGTATCGACAAGCGATACCTGGTGAGCCCGCACGATAGAACTGTTCCAATATAGGGAGTACGAGCTAGCGTATTTTTGACGCCATTTATTAATGTTTTTTCTGGCGAAGAACAGGCATCAAGCGCAGGTGGCATATTGGGTGTGCGCCCTATTTAAAGTGTTTATTTAAAACGGACGTTACAGAGGCGGCGAAAGGCCCTCTCAATCGTCGGTGTTCCTGATGCCGACTTTGCGCGACACTAGGGCACGAGCCAATGGAGTGCACCATGACTGCCAGCGCAGAGAAATTTACCCGCCAAACCCTGCTTGAAGTTCGCCCTTTGACCCCGAGCCTGTTTACCCTGCGCACCACGCGGGATAAGGGTTTTCGCTTTACGGCAGGCCAGTTTGCCCGGCTGGGCGTGACCAAGGCTGACGGCACTACGGTCTGGCGTGCGTACTCAATGGTGTCTTCGCCGCATGATGATTTCCTCGAATTTTTCTCCATTGTGGTCCCGGGTGGCGAGTTCACCAGTGAGCTGAGCCGTCTGGAAGCGGGCGATACCCTGCTGGTGGATCGGCAGGCATTTGGTTATTTAACCCTTGATCGGTTCGTGGATGGCCGCGACTTATGGTTATTGGCAACCGGTACAGGGGTCGCGCCATTTTTATCAATCCTTCAGGACTTTGAAGTGTGGGAGAAGTTTGAGCGCGTTATTCTTGTTTACAGTGCGCGTGAAAAAAAAGAGCTGGCTTATCAACCCTTGATTCAACAGTTAATGCAGCGAGATTACTTGGCTGAACATGAGCACAAGTTTGTCTATGTACCTGTTGTGACGCGTGAAAAAGTGGCAGGTGCATTAAATGAGCGAATGACATCACTTATTGGAAGTGGTGAGTTAGAGCGTGTTGCGGGTGTAGCGTTAACGGCTGAGCATTCCCGGGTGATGATATGTGGCAATCCGCAAATGATTGACGATGTGCGCACGTTGTTAAAACAAAAAGAGATGCGCTTGAGTTTGGCCCGCAAGCCGGGGCAAGTAGCGGTCGAGAACTATTGGTAACCCTGAAACCACGTAACGTTTAAATAAAAACGGCGCCTGATGGCGCCGCTCGTGTTAACGCCCGGTTTAAGGGCGGTTGTTTTGCAGCTTGAGCAAGTCACGAATCTCACCCAGCAACTCTTCTTCTTTGGTCGGAACGGGAGGGGCACTGGGGGCCACGGCCTCTTCGCGCTTGAGGCGGTTGATTGCCTTGACGCCCATGAAGATGGCAAACGCCACGATGATGAAATCGATCACGCTCTGGATGAATTTACCGTAGGCAAGCACGACCGCCGGTGCATCACCCGCAGCCGCTTTGAGCGTTATGGCCAGGTCGGTGAAATCCACGCCACCGATTAACAAACCCAAGGGAGGCATGATCACGTCGCCGACGAAGGATGAAACGATTTTGCCAAACGCGGCGCCGATGATAATACCGACGGCCATATCGACCACGTTTCCTTTGACCGCGAAGGCCTTGAACTCACTTATCACGCCCATAGGTTATTCCTTGTTACAGATGAGGTTGGTTAACGCAGTGTAAATCAGCCTTGCGGATCTTGCCCGACTGGCTGTTTAGCGCTACGCCTTCGTTATCGACACGCTCAGTCCTCTTTAGTTTTCAAACCACCTTCAACGTCCGCCAATACGCGAGTCAGACGCTCAACTCCAGGCTTATTTCTTAATGGGTGGCTTGAGCGCTTTCTATTTAGAATTTGCCCCGCAGACCTCTAGCCTTGGCTCAGTGCACGTTGGTGCGCCTAATAAATAGAGGATCTACGCATGACCACCTCCCTTGGCTTCGGAATGTTTTCACACAGACGCTTGCTGTGTGTTGTGAGTGCCAGCTTGTTATCGGCTTCTGTCCATGCAGCCACGTTGACCCGCGATAACGGTGCTGGCGTAGGCGATAACCAAAATTCGCAAACAGCCGGGGCCAATGGCCCGGTGTTGCTGCAAGACGTCCAGCTGCTGCAAAAACTCCAGCGCTTTGACCGTGAGCGCATCCCTGAGCGGGTCGTTCACGCCCGTGGCGCGGGCGCTCACGGCACATTTACGGTGACCAACGACCTCAGCGATCTGACCAAAGCCAAAGTGTTTGCTGGCGGTGAAGTTACACCGGTATTTGTGCGTTTCTCGGCAGTGGTTCATGGCAACCACTCCCCCGAAACCCTGCGCGATCCGCGCGGTTTCGCGACCAAGTTCTACACCGCTGACGGCAACTGGGACCTGGTCGGCAACAACTTCCCGACGTTCTTCATCCGTGATGCGATCAAGTTCCCGGACATGGTGCATGCCTTCAAGCCTGACCCGCGCACCAACTTGGACGATGACTCACGGCGTTTCGATTTCTTCTCCCACGTACCGGAAGCGACCCGCACCTTGACTGAGCTGTACTCCAACTCGGGCACGCCAGCCAGTTACCGTGAAATGGACGGTAACGGTGTGCACGCTTACAAACTGGTGAATGCCAAAGGCGACGTGCGCTATGTGAAGTTCCACTGGAAAAGCCTGCAAGGGCAGAAAAACCTTGATCCCAAACAGGTGACCGAGGTTCAGGGCAAAGACTACAGCCACATGAGCAATGATCTGGTCACCCACATCAAAAAAGGCGACTTCCCCAAGTGGGACTTGTACGTGCAGGTCCTCAAGCCTGAAGACCTGAAATCCTTTGATTTCGACCCACTGGATGCGACCAAGATCTGGCCGAATGTGCCGGAGCGCAAAGTGGGTCAGATGGTGTTGAACCGTAACCCGGGCAACGTATTTCAGGAAACCGAGCAGGTTGCCATGGCGCCCGCCAACCTGGTGCCGGGTATCGAACCGTCTGAGGACCGTCTACTGCAAGGCCGAGTGTTCTCTTACGCTGACACGCAAATGTACCGTTTGGGTGCGAACGCCCTGCAATTACCGATCAACGCACCCCGTGTAGCCGTCAACAACGGCAACCAGGATGGCGCGATGAACCTCGGTCACTCCACCTCAGGTGTGAACTACCAGCCTAGCCGTCTGGAACCTCGTGAAGAGCCAAAAGCCGCGCGTTACAGCGAGATGGCTCTGTCGGGAACGACCCAGCAAGCGAAGATCGTGCGTGAGCAGAACTTCAAGCAGGCGGGCGACCTGTACCGCTCATTCAGCAAGAAAGAGCGTCAGGACCTGATTGAAAACTTCGGCGGCTCGTTGGCGACAACGGACGATGAAAGCAAGCACATCATTCTGTCCTTCCTCTATAAGGCTGACCCTGAGTACGGGACCGGCGTGAGCAACGTGGCCAAAGGTGATCTGGCACGTGTCAAGGCGCTGGCTGCCAAGCTGGTGGACTAATACGCACACCCTGTAATTGCTGCTCGGCAGTGATTGCAGGGTTTACCTCCGGGGAGGTCGCAACCATGCGTTTTTTTATACCGTTCGCGCTGCTGTGTATAAGTGTCTGCGCCCAGGCCGATGAACCTGATATGCACGTACAGCTTCAGGATTATTACTTCGATGCTGCACGGCGCGGCGATGTGGCAATGCTCGACACCTTCATTGAGTCGGGGTACGCCCTCGACACTCAGGACAGCAAAGGCTACAGCGCCTTGATTCTGGCGGCGTATCACGGTCAGTCCGATGCCGTTGAGCATTTACTGGCTGCCGGTGCCAATGCCTGTGTGCAAGACAAACGCGGTAACACGGCCCTGATGGGCGCCATTTTTAAAGGCGAGTTGAAAATTGCCCGCCGGTTGCTGGCTACCGATTGCAACCCGGATCAGCGCAACCATGCAGGCCAGACTGCCGCTATGTACGCGGGCCTGTTCAAACGCGTCGAATTGCTCAACGATTTGACCCGTCAGGGCGCCGATCTGAATGCCGAAGATCCGTTGGGCAACAGTGCCGCTCGGCTGGCCAGAGGCGAAATCCGCATGCCGGCGGCGCGCTGATCCTGGCCGAGTGGGCTATCATCGCGTTTTTTCCGTGGAGTTCAGATGGCCAAGCCCAAGCGCATTTACGGCTGCACCGAGTGCGGTGCAACGTTTCCCAAGTGGGCCGGACAGTGCGCCGAGTGCGGTGTCTGGAACACATTGGTTGAAACTGTTGTAGAGAGCGGGTCTGCGGCACCGCCGAGCGGCCGTACCGGCTGGACCGGGCAGCAAGCCCAGCTCAAAACCCTGGCTGAAGTCAGCATTGAGGAGATTCCGCGTTTTTCGACGGCGTCCGGGGAGCTGGACCGCGTGCTCGGTGGCGGGCTGGTCGATGGCTCCGTGGTGTTGATTGGCGGTGATCCGGGTATCGGCAAATCCACCATCCTTCTGCAAACCCTCTGTCACATGGCTACGCGCATGCCTGCGCTGTATGTCACGGGGGAAGAATCCCAGCAGCAAGTGGCCATGCGCGCCCGCCGCCTGGGGCTGCCGCAGGACCGTCTCAAGGTGATGACCGAGACGTGCATTGAGAGCATCATCGCCACGGCCAAGCTCGAAAAGCCCAAAGTCATGGTGATTGACTCGATCCAGACCATCTTTACCGAGCAACTGCAATCGGCTCCGGGGGGCGTTTCGCAAGTGCGTGAAAGCGCGGCGTTGCTCGTGCGGTATGCCAAGTCCAGTGGCACGGCGATTTTCCTTGTCGGCCACGTGACCAAAGAAGGTGCGCTGGCCGGGCCGCGCGTACTGGAGCACATGGTCGACACCGTGTTGTACTTTGAAGGCGAATCCGATGGACGTTTGCGCCTGCTGCGCGCAGTGAAAAACCGTTTTGGCGCCGTCAACGAATTGGGCGTATTCGGTATGACCGACAAAGGCCTGAAAGAAGTGTCCAACCCTTCAGCGATTTTCCTGACGCGCGCGCAGGAAGAAGTGCCAGGCAGTGTGGTCATGGCGACATGGGAAGGCACCCGTCCGATGCTGGTCGAAGTGCAGGCGCTGGTGGACGACAGCCACATGTCCAACCCGCGGCGCGTGACATTGGGTCTGGACCAGAATCGGTTGGCCATGTTGCTGGCCGTTTTGCATCGCCATGGTGGCATCCCGACCCACGATCAAGACGTGTTCCTCAACGTGGTAGGCGGGGTGAAAGTGCTTGAAACGGCATCTGACCTGGCTTTGATGGCGGCGGTGATGTCGAGTTTGCGTAATCGGCCGTTGCCTCACGACTTGCTGGTATTTGGCGAAGTCGGGCTGTCTGGCGAAGTGCGCCCGGTGCCGAGCGGGCAGGAGCGCCTCAAAGAAGCGGCCAAGCACGGTTTCAAACGCGCCATCGTGCCCAAGGGCAATGCCCCGAAAGAGTCGCCACCGGGCTTGCAGATTATCGGCGTCACGCGTCTTGAACAGGCGCTGGATGCACTGTTTGAGTAGCGTTATTCATCTGTGATCAAGGCTTTTAACTCGCGCTGAAGCAAGTCTTGATCGCCCAGATTCAGTTCGACCAATCGACGCAGGTTGCCGATCGACTCGGAGTCGATGCGGGTGCATTCAAAACCCAGTTGGTGGGCCTCGGTGTGGGCCAGGTGCACGACCATGATGATGTGCGTTTCATTGCTGAGGTGGATGTCGGCGGTAAATTCAGGGGCTGGGGCGGGGCGCCAGTCCTGCGGCTTCTCAATCAGCAACCCTTTGAGCGACACATCCAGCAGTTTGACTGACCAGTGCAAAGGTCCCTGACTGATCCGGGTCTGGGCATCAAAGGCAATACGGGTAAAGCGCCGACGTTCTTCAGGCTGTTCAGGCATGGTCAAACCCTCTGGGCATGGGTGAACTATAGACCCGATCCACCCATTGCCCGTGATGAAAAAAACCTTTCGAAGAAGGCTCTAGACCAACGTCAGGGGGTGGTCTTTAGTGCTGGGAGCGCTAAACTGCCGGAAGCAGTCCTTCTTGTCCAACTGGCCGGAATATAAAAATGAATAATAAAAATAGCTTGCTCCGCCACATCCCGTGGCTGGTGCTGGCAATTGTAGGCGCCTGCGCCCTTGGCGTCGTGGCATTGCGTCGGGGCGAGGCAATCAACGCCTTGTGGATCGTGGTGGCAGCGGTTGCCATCTATCTGGTTGCTTATCGTTACTACAGTTTGTTTATCGCCACCCGGGTGATGCAGCTGGACCCGAGCCGGGCAACGCCTGCGGTGGTCAACAACGACGGTCTGGACTATGTGCCGACCAACAAACACATTCTTTTCGGTCACCACTTTGCCGCCATCGCTGGCGCCGGCCCCTTGGTCGGGCCGGTATTGGCTGCGCAAATGGGGTATCTGCCCGGCACGCTCTGGCTGATTGCCGGTGTCGTGCTTGCGGGTGCGGTGCAGGATTTCATGGTGCTGTTCATGTCCACGCGTCGCAATGGCCGCTCGCTAGGCGACATGGTGCGCGAAGAAATGGGCAAGGTGCCGGGCACCATTGCGCTGTTTGGCTGCTTCCTGATCATGATCATCATCCTCGCGGTGCTGGCGCTGATCGTGGTCAAAGCCCTGGCCGAAAGCCCGTGGGGCATGTTCACGGTAATGGCCACTATCCCGATTGCGATGTTCATGGGCATTTACATGCGCTACATCCGCCCGGGCCGCATCGGTGAAATCTCCATCATCGGCGTGCTCCTGCTGCTCGGCTCGATCTGGCTGGGGGGCCAGATTGCGGCCGATCCTGAGTGGGCGCACGTGTTCACCTTCACGGGTGTGCAAATCACCTGGATGCTGATCGGCTACGGTTTTGTAGCGGCGGTGTTGCCAGTGTGGCTGGTGCTGGCTCCACGCGATTACCTGTCCACCTTCCTCAAAATTGGCACTATCGTGGCTTTGGCGATCGGCATCCTGATCACCATGCCCGAGCTGAAAATGCCGGCGGTTACCCAATTCATCGACGGCAATGGCCCGGTCTGGAAAGGTGGCCTGTTCCCCTTCCTGTTCATCACCATTGCCTGCGGTGCGGTCTCGGGTTTCCATGCGCTGATTTCGTCGGGCACTACGCCCAAGTTGCTGGATAACGAAACCAACGCCCGTTACATCGGTTATGGCGGCATGTTGATGGAGTCGTTCGTGGCCATCATGGCGATGGTTGCCGCCTCGGTCATCGAGCCGGGCGTGTACTTCGCCATGAACAGCCCGGCTGCCATCGTGGGATCGGATGTTGTCAGCGTTGCACAAACTGTCACCAGCTGGGGGTTTGCCATTACCCCGGATGCACTGACGGCGCTGGCTAAGGACATCGGTGAAACCACTGTCCTGGCACGTGCGGGCGGTGCACCGACCCTCGCGGTGGGTATCGCGCAAATCCTGCACCACGTGCTGCCCGGCGAAAATACAATGGCGTTCTGGTATCACTTCGCTATTTTGTTTGAGGCCTTGTTCATCCTGACGGCAGTCGATGCCGGTACACGTGCCGGACGTTTCATGCTGCAAGACTTGCTCGGCAGCTTTGTCCCCGCGCTCAAACGTACGGAATCGTGGCCTGCCAACCTGATTGCCACGGCCGGCTGTGTGGCGATGTGGGGTTACCTGCTGTACCAGGGCGTAATCGATCCGCTGGGCGGCATCAACACCTTGTGGCCACTGTTTGGTATCTCCAACCAGATGCTGGCAGGTATCGCGTTGATGCTGGCCACGGTCGTGCTGATCAAAATGAAGCGCCAGCGTTACATCTGGGTGACCATGTTGCCAGCGGTCTGGCTGCTGATCTGCACCACTACCGCAGGCTTCATCAAGCTGTTCGATGCCAACCCGGCAGTGGGTTTCCTGGCGCTGGCGAACAAATACAGCACAGCGCTGGAAGCCGGCCAAGTGATCGCCCCGGCGAAAAACATCGACCAGATGCAACACGTGATTATCAACGCGTACACCAACGCGGGTTTGACCGTGCTGTTCCTGTTCGTGGTCTTCAGCATCCTGTTCTATGCGCTCAAAGTCGGCATTGCCGCTTGGGGCACCAAAGAACGTACCGACAAAGAAGCGCCATTCCAGGCCATGCCGCAAGAGTGACTGAGGGCTGCAAACATGTTCAACGACCTGAGTCGCCTCGGTAAATACCTCGGTCAGGCTGCGCGCCTGATGGTCGGCATGCCTGACTACGACACGTACGTCGAGCATATGCAAACCAAACACCCGGACAAGCCGGTAATGAGTTATGAGGCGTTCTTCCGCGAACGCCAGGAGGCCCGTTACGGCGGCAAGGGTGGCCCCAAGTGTTGCTAACCCGCTAGCCCTTGTGCAGGAGCGGGCTTGTTCGTGACGCCAGGGTGTCAGTCAACGATTGAGTTGAATGGCCCCTTGTTTTCGCGAACAGGCTCGCTCCTGTTGTCGTTTTTGCACATCCATCGTCAAGGAGACTGCATGTCCTCTCCCATCCCCGTCACCATCCTCAGCGGCTTCTTGGGGGCTGGCAAAACCACGTTGTTGCGTTACCTGCTCAAGGCCGAACACGGCCTTAAAATTGCTGTGATCGAAAACGAATTCAGTGATGCCGGGATCGACACCCAACTGTTGGGCGACGAGCCGGTACACGTCATGACGCTGGCCAATGGCTGCGTGTGCTGCACCATTCACACTGACCTGACCAAAGCCCTTTACCTGCTGCTTGAGCGGCTGGACAGCGGCGAGATTGCCTTTGACCGGTTGGTCATTGAGTGCACTGGTCTGGCCGACCCGGCGCCCGTGGCGCAAACCTTTTTCATCGATGAAGAATTGCGTGAACGCTACCTGCTGGACGGCATCATCACCTTGGTAGACGCAGCCCATGCGGATGTTCATTTGACCCAGACCATCGCCCAGGCCCAGATCGGCTTTGCTGATCGCTTGCTTGTGAGTAAGTGCGACCTGGTGGACGACGCCACCTTCGAGGCCCTGAGCGAGCGCTTGACCCGCATCAACCGTCGGGCGCCGATCCGCGTGGTTGAGCACGGCAAAATCGATCTGGCCGAGTTGCTGGACGTGCGCGGTTTTAACCTCAATGCCGATTTAGGCGGCGGGGTGAGTTTGCGGCCAGTGCAGCCCGCAGCGTCGATTGATCGTATCTCCAGCCTGGTGCTGCGCACCGACAAGCCGCTGGACATCGATCGCCTGAGCGAATTCATGAATGAACTGCTTGAAAACCATGGCAAGCAACTGCTGCGTTACAAAGGTGTGCTCCATATTGCGGGCGAAGCGCGACGCCTGGTGTTTCAAGGGGTTTTGAAACTCTATGGCTTTGATTGGGACACGGAATGGACTGAGGGAGAGACGCGCGAAAGTGTGATGGTGTTTATTGCCGACGCGCTCCCCGAGGAAGAGATTCGCGAGGGTTTTGCTCGCCTCGGGAATGCGTGAGAGGGCGCTTGCCTCACGTTTCCCGCACCAAAACTTTCAGCGTGGCCCCGGCATCAGGCAGTGACAGCGCGTAAAGCGATGCACTGTGCAACCCAGCATGCAGCGCCCACAAAAAAGCCCGGCTCAAGAGCCGGGCTTTTTGTTCAGCTATTTACACTCAGTTGCCGTAAACCGGCAGCTTCTTGCAGATGGCTTTGACTTTCTCGCGAACAGCGTCGATCACGGCTTCGTTGGTGATGTCGTCCAGAATGTCGCAGATCCAGGTAGCCAGCTCGCGGCATTCTTCAACCTTGAAGCCACGGGTGGTCACAGCCGGAGTACCGAAACGCAGACCCGAGGTCACGAACGGAGAGCGCGGGTCGTTCGGCACGGAGTTTTTGTTCACGGTGATGAACGCTTTACCCAGCGCGGCGTCGGCGTCTTTACCCGAGATGTCTTGCTTGATCAGCGACAGCAGGAACAGGTGGTTTTCAGTACCGCCCGAAACCACGTCATAACCGCGCTCAATGAACACCGAAGCCATGGCCTGGGCGTTCTTCACCACTTGTTGCTGGTAAACCTTGAACTCCGGTTGCAGGGCTTCTTTGAAGCACACTGCTTTACCGGCGATCACGTGTTCCAGCGGACCGCCTTGCGAACCCGGGAAAACAGCGGAGTTCAGCTTCTTCTCGATTTCGGGGTTGGCTTTGGCCAGGATCAGGCCGCCGCGTGGGCCGCGCAAGGTTTTGTGGGTAGTGGTGGTCACTACGTCAGCAAACGGCACAGGGTTCGGGTAAACGCCTGCTGCGACCAGACCGGCCACGTGCGCCATGTCCACGAACAGGTAAGCGCCGACTTTGTCAGCGATGGCACGGAAGCGCGGGAAGTCCAGGATCTGCGAGTAAGCGGAGAAACCGGCCACGATCATTTTTGGCTTGTGCTCAACCGCCAGGCGCTCGACTTCGTCGTAGTCGATCAGGCCGTTGGCGTCGATGCCGTATTGAATAGCGTTGTACAGCTTGCCCGAGGACGAAACGGTGGCGCCGTGGGTCAAGTGACCGCCATGGGCCAGGCTCATGCCCAGGATGGTATCGCCGGCCGACAGCAGCGCCAGGTACACCGCGCTGTTGGCCTGGGAGCCAGCGTGCGGCTGAACGTTGGCGTAATCGGCGCCGAACAGTTCTTTGGCGCGGTCGATGGCCAGTTGCTCAACCACGTCGACGTATTCGCAGCCGCCGTAGTAACGCTTGCCCGGATAACCTTCGGCGTATTTGTTGGTCAGTACCGAGCCTTGAGCTTCCATCACCGCTGGGCTGGTGTAGTTTTCCGAAGCGATCAGCTCAATGTGTTCTTCCTGGCGCTGAGCTTCTTGCTCCATGGCGGCAAAAAGGTCGGCGTCGAACTTGGCAAGTGTCAAATCACGGCTGAACATGGCGGTCCTCAAGGATCGGGGGCAGAAAAGGAGGGCATTCTAACCCAACGGGTTTTATCTGGCATATGAAAGGCAATCATGTGGCAGACAAGTGGCTTTCAGGTACGGGGTTTTAGCGAGCTTTTGAAGCCTTACTCGAACACTGGCAGGGCTTCCTGGCTGAAATGTGCTTCAAATTGCCGCGCAGGCATGGGCCGCCCGAACAGGTAACCCTGCACTTCATCGCAGCCATGTTCACGCAGGAAGTTCAGCTGTTCGTGGGTTTCGACGCCTTCAGCGATTACGGCCAGGTTCAGGCTGTGGGCCATGGCGATGATGGCGCGGGCGATCTGTGCGTCCTGTTCACCTTCGGGCAGACCGTCGACAAAGGTGCGGTCGATTTTCAGCACATCGATGGGGAACTGCTTGAGGTAGTTGAGCGACGAGTACCCGGTGCCGAAGTCGTCAACGGCAATGCTCAGGCCGAGGTTTTTCAGGCTGGCAAGGATTTGCAGCGCTTCGCTGACTTCGCGCATCAGGATGCTCTCGGTCAGTTCCAGCTCCAGACAGGCCGGGGGCAGGCCTGTCTCCTTTAGGATATTGGCAATGCGCGTGCCCAACTGGCCGTCGGAGAATTGCCGCGCCGAGATGTTGACCGAGACTTTCGGCACGCGCACTTTGGCTTGGTGCCATTGCTTGAGCTGACGGCACGATTCAGCCAGCACCCAGTCGCCCACATCCACCACCAGCCCCAGTTCCTCAAGTACCGGGATAAAGTCGCCCGGCGGCACCAGGCCACGACGCGGGTGGTTCCAGCGCAGCAACGCTTCGACGCCAGTCAGGCGCTTGCCGTCGCCGCTGAATTGCGGCTGGTAATAGAGGATGAACTCTTCCTGCTCCAGTGCATGGCGCAGGTCGCTTTCCAGTTCCAGACGTTCCAGCGCGCTGGCGTTCATGTCTGCCTGATAGAACTGGAAGTTGTTTTTGCCACGTTCCTTGGCGTGGTACATCGCCGTGTCGGCGTTCTTCATCAACTGGCTGAGTTCGTTGCCGTCCTGCGGGCTCAGGGCGATGCCGATACTGGCCGTGACAAAGAACTCGCGGCTCTCCAGCACAAACGGCTTCACCAGGCTGGCGAGGATCTGCTCGGCCACGCTGATGGCGCGGTTGAGTGCCATGTCGCGGGTCGCACGGGGTTGCAACAACAGGGTGAACTCATCGCCGCCCATGCGCGCCACGGTGTCGTCATTGTCCACGCAGGCGAGCAGGCGAATGGCCATGTCTTTGAGCATGCGATCGCCCGCCGCGTGGCCCAGCGAGTCATTGATCGGTTTGAAGCGGTCGAGGTCAAGGAACATCAGCACCACCCACGACTTGTTGCGCTCAGCCTGCTGCAGCGCGGTGTGCAGACGGTCCTGGAACAAGGTGCGGTTCGGCAAGTGGGTCAGGGCGTCGTAATAGGCCAGGCGGTGAATCCGCTGTTCACTGGCCTTTCGCTCACTGATGTCGCTGAAGAAGCACACATAACTGGCTAGATCGCCTTCGTCATCGAAGACCGCCGTGATGCCGACCCACGCCGGGTAGTGTTCGCCGTTCAGGCGCTTGAGCCAGATTTCGCCTTCCCACGTGTTGTGCTGGTGCAGTTGCTTGAGTACGTAGTGCAAATGCGCTTGTTGCTGTTCATCGACGGTGAGCATGCTCGGCAATTGGTCGAGCACTTGCGACACGGCGTAGCCGCTGACCCGGCTGAAGGCCTCGTTGGCCTGCACGATATAACCCGCCGGGTCGGTAATGAGGATGGCCGAGGTCGAGTGTTCAAATACCGTGGCTGCCATGCGCAGGTCTTTTTCCGCGCGGCGCTGTTGACTGATATCGCGGCCGACCCCGAGGATGCCTTCGAACGCATCGTTCTCATCCCACACCAGTACCAGACGCAGCTCGATCGGGATCTTGCGCCCGTCGGCCCGCAGGCAATCGAACAGGAACAGTTGAGTATCGAGTTCGGTGCGCAGGGCGGCCAGTTGGTCCGGTTTGTCGAGCGCGTGGCTGACCCGTTCAATCAAGCTGTAAACACCCGCCAATTGTTGTGGGTTGGCGATGGTGGATTGCCAGCCGTGCTTGTACACCCAGTCGGTGTCGAAGCCCAGTACGGTGTGAACGGAGGGGCTGACGTAGTTGAGTTTCAGCGCACTGTTGGTCGAGAAAATGACATCACTGATACTTTCGGCCAGCATCCGATAGCGTTGTTCACTGTCGCGTAACGATTCGCTGGCTTCGATCTGGTCTGTGATGTCCTTGGCCACCCCCACGATACGTGTGACCTGATCGTACGCGTCCCGCGCCAGTGCCTGTTCGCGGATGTCGAAGCGGCGCCACACGCCGTTGCAGTGACGAAAACGCAGATGGCATTGCAGCAGGTGCGCGTAGCCGCCGTGGCGCTGTTGCTTGCGCATCAGGTGGTAATGCTCGGCGTCTTCGGGGTGCAGTAGCAGTTCCCAGAAGTAAGTGCCCATTTGCTGCAGTTCGGTGGCGTTGTACCCCAGGGTGTGGCCCAGGTGGTGGTTGCTGAAAATCATCCGCTGGCTGATGACGTCCTGCACATACAGGTGGTCGGGCACAGTGCGCACCACATCTGACCAGAAACTCTCGCGCTCCTGCAGCGACAGTTCGATGAGCTTGCGGCTGGTGATGTCGCTGATGCTCAAGATCACGGCCTGAAAATCGCTGCGATCTTGCGGCAGACGCAGCACCAGCCATAAATGTTGGTCCTGCCCCAGGGCGTCGACGAGGGTGATTTCCAGCTCAAGTTGTTGTTGATGGTTGAGCACCGCCTCGATGACTTGATAGCTAATGGCCGAGGTGTTGTTCGGGCAACCGTTGATCAGTTTTTCCCAGGCACCTTCGCACGAGTCCACGCCCAGCAACTGCAACGCCACCTGATTGACTTCCGTGATGCGTAACTGCTCACACAAATGCTGGCGTTGCACGGGGTTGTTGTTGAGCCAGTGTTTGAGCGCAGTGCTGTCATATAACTGCTCGCGCTCCAGAAAGCCCGGCAGGCTGGAGAGGTCAAGCACGCACAGGGCGACCCCGGTGCCTTCAAAAATGTCGTGATAGCGGCGGCGCCCTTCATGGGCCTGACGCTGGCGGCGGCGCATGTTAATTAGCGCGATCACCGGTAGCAGGGAAAACAGCAGACCGAGCAGGCATTTACCGATAAGCCCGGGCAACAGTTGCCCAATCACCCGCTCTTCGTTGAACAGCGCACGCAGTTGCCAGTCGCTGTGGCTCAGCGGCAACAGCGCGACCGTATCGGTCGCGTCTTGCGAGCTGAGGGTGGAGGCGGGCGTGACAGGGGCCGTGCTGTGATTCAGTACTTTGTGGGTCTGGGCATTTTCGATCAGCCAGTGCGGCCGGTCGGCCTGCCGGGTTTGTAAGGTCAGGCTGTGCAACATGTCCGGTCTCAGGCGCAGTAACCAGTAGCCGCCTGACGGGCTACCGGGTTTGGCGAGCAGCAAATAAAGGGTGCTGGCATCGCTGTTGTTGCTGAAGTAATAACTGTCGGTGCGCGTGCGCGATTGATTGTGTTTGACCCAGTCACGCAGAAAAGCCGCGTCCGGGCTGATACCGCCGCTGTCGAGCAGCACTTCGCCTTCCGGGCTGAGCAGGGCCAGGCTCTGCAACGACGGCAGCGACTGACGCATCCGGCTGACCTGGGCGCGTAACTCGCGCAGTGTGCCGGGGGGTTGTTGGGCGGGCAGCAGATTAAGCGCCATCTCCGCCCGCAGGGCCATGCTCACATTGACGTGATCCGCCAGGTCGGCGCTATAAGCGGCGCTGTATTGGCGCTGATGCTCGACCGTTGACTGAAATTGCTCGATCAGCAGCCAGAACAACATGCCCAGCAATAGCAAGACCAACGTGGCCAGCGCGCCTTTTAACGTGCCGCGCACGGGGGTGCCAAGCCATGGGCCTGGAGCACGCGCGGGGTTAGACGGTGTGACGTTGGGCAAGCTGTGATCCTGCGATTTGGCTGCAATGGTGCGATACGCACTATAAGCGGGACGCCCAAAGGGCGGCTAGCATGCCTTGGACTGTGGCAAAGTGCCAGCCCCCTGGTGGGCGCTGGTTTGCCCTGCACTGCGCATTCAGGTAGCTTTGCCGGTTACGCGGGGGCACAAGGGCTCCTACACTCAGGCTTTTTACATGAGCAGGCATTGACCCAGATCAATCCCTGTCCTTCTGCTATGGCCTGAGCCGTGCATTGCTCGCGCCTTATTCACCTGTCACTGACGCTAGGTTCACCATGGCTCAATACGTTTTCACCATGCATCGGCTGAGCAAAGTTGTTCCGCCGAAGCGGGAAATCCTGAAAAACATCTCCCTGTCGTTTTTCCCGGGCGCCAAGATCGGCGTACTCGGTTTGAACGGTTCGGGTAAATCCACCCTGTTGAAAATCATGGCTGGCGTCGACACCGAGTTCGACGGCGAAGCCCGTCCAATGCCGGACTTGAACATCGGCTACTTGCCGCAAGAGCCGCAACTGGACCCGAGCAAAACCGTTCGCGAAGTGGTTGAAGAGGCCGTGAGCGTGATCAAGGACGCGCAAGCGCGTCTGGACCAGGTCTACGCGGAATACGCCGACCCGGATGCCGACTTCGACAAGCTGGCCGCCGAACAGGCCAAGCTCGAAGCCATCCTGCAGGCAGGCGACGGTCACAACCTTGAGCGCCAGCTGGAAGTCGCCGCCGACGCGTTGCGCCTGCCAGCCTGGGACGCGAAAGTTGAACACCTGTCGGGTGGTGAGAAGCGCCGTGTGGCCTTGTGCCGCTTGCTGCTGTCGGCCCCGGACATGCTGCTGCTCGACGAACCGACCAACCACCTGGATGCCGACTCGGTCGCCTGGCTGGAGCACTTCCTGCACGACTTCCCGGGCACCGTGGTTGCGATCACGCACGACCGTTACTTCCTGGACAACGTAGCGGGCTGGATTCTGGAACTCGACCGCGGCGCCGGCATTCCTTACGAGGGCAACTATTCGGGCTGGCTTGAAGCCAAGTCCGATCGTCTGGCCCAGGAATCCAAGCAGCAGTCGGCCCACGAGAAGGCCATGAAAGACGAGCTGGAATGGGTGCGTAAAGGCGCCAAGGCGCGTCAGTCCAAATCCAAGGCCCGTCTGCAACGCTTTGAAGAACTGCAATCGCAGGAATTCCAGAAGCGCAGCGAGACCAACGAAATCTACATCCCGGCCGGTCCGCGCCTGGGTGACAAGGTTATCGAGTTCAAGAACGTCTCCAAGGGTTACGGCGATCGCGTGCTGATCGACAACCTGTCGTTCGCCATGCCAAAAGGCGCCATCGTTGGCGTGATCGGTGGTAACGGTGCGGGTAAATCCACCCTGTTCCGCATGCTGATGGGCAAAGAGCAGCCGGATTCGGGCAGCATCGAAATCGGTGAAACCGTGCAATTGGCATGCGTTGACCAGAGCCGCGACGACCTCGACGGCAGCAAAACGGTGTTCCAGGCCATTTCTGACGGTTCCGATGTCATCCGTATCGGCAACTATGAAATCCCTTCGCGTACTTACGTAGGGCGTTTCAACTTCAAAGGGGGCGATCAGCAGAAGTTCGTCAAGGACCTGTCCGGTGGTGAGCGTGGTCGCTTGCACCTGGCCCTGACCTTGAAAGAGGGCGCCAACGTGCTGCTGCTCGACGAACCGTCCAACGACCTTGACGTTGAGACCCTGCGTTCGCTCGAAGAAGCGCTGCTGGACTTCCCTGGCGCCGCCATTGTGATCTCTCACGACCGGTGGTTCCTTGACCGCGTCGCGACCCACATCCTGGCGTATGAAGATGACTCTCAAGCAGTCTTCTTTGAGGGCAACTACACCGAGTACGAAGCTGACCGCAAAAAGCGCCTCGGCGAGGCGGCTACTCAGCCGCACCGTGTGCGTCACAAAAAACTGGCCCAGTAAGGCCGGTTTGCAAAAAGCGGAGCCCCACGGGGCTCCGTTTTTTTTGCCTGTTTTGGCTGTACGTAATGGCTATTGCTGGTGCAGAAATGGGTACAAGATTCACTTTTTTGGTGCGCAAAACACAAAAAAAGTAGCGCTATTTATATAAAAGCACCATTTAAATTCAGAACTGCGACATTTTGCGCTGTCGCGGTGCGACATGAATTGATAAAGTTCCGGCCAATCTCCGTTTAACGACAATAAATTTGCCGAGACTTGCCCATGATCGAATCCGTCGACCACTTCCTTTCCCGCCTCAAAAAACGTGACCCCGACCAGCCAGAATTCCACCAAGCGGTGGAAGAAGTCCTGCGTAGCCTGTGGCCTTTTCTAGAAGCCAATCCGCATTACCTGACTTCCGGGATTCTTGAACGTATATGCGAACCTGAGCGGGCGATTGTGTTTCGTGTGTCGTGGGTAGATGACGAAGGCAAAGTGCGGGTCAACCGCGGCTTCCGTATTCAGATGAACAGCGCGATTGGCCCTTACAAAGGCGGCCTGCGCTTCCACCCGTCGGTGAACTTGGGCGTGTTGAAGTTCCTGGCGTTCGAACAAACCTTCAAAAACTCCCTGACCTCGTTGCCTATGGGCGGCGGCAAAGGCGGTTCAGACTTCAACCCCAAGGGCAAAAGCGACGCTGAAGTCATGCGTTTCTGTCAGGCCTTCATGAGCGAGCTGTACCGCCACATCGGTTCTGACGTGGACGTGCCCGCCGGTGACATTGGTGTCGGCGCCCGTGAAATCGGTTTCCTGTTCGGTCAGTACAAGCGCCTGAGTAACCAGTTCACGTCCGTGTTGACCGGCAAAGGCATGAGCTACGGCGGCAGCCTGATTCGCCCGGAAGCCACCGGTTTTGGTTGCGTGTATTTTGCTCAGGAAATGCTTAAACGCAGCGGCCAGCGCATTGATGGCAAGCGTGTGGCGATCTCGGGTTCCGGTAACGTGGCGCAGTACGCCGCGCGTAAAGTCATGGACTTGGGTGGCAAAGTGATTTCGCTGTCTGATTCCGAAGGCACTCTTTACTGCGAAGCGGGATTGAACGACGAGCAGTGGGATGCGCTGATGGCGCTTAAAAACGTCAAGCGTGGGCGTATCAGCGAATTGGCCAGCCAGTTTGGCTTGGAGTTCCTGGCCGGGCAGCACCCCTGGAACCTGACCTGCGACATCGCCTTGCCGTGCGCTACGCAAAATGAACTGGACGCCGACGCGGCACGTGCGCTGCTGAGCAATGGCTGCGTGTGCGTGGCCGAAGGCGCTAACATGCCGACCACGCTGGAGGCGGTGGACCTGTTTATCGAGGCGGGCATTCTGTTCGCTCCGGGCAAAGCCTCCAATGCGGGCGGCGTGGCCGTGAGTGGTCTGGAAATGTCGCAAAACGCCATGCGTTTGCTCTGGACCGCGGGTGAGGTGGACAGCAAGTTGCACAACATCATGCAGTCGATCCACCACGCGTGCGTTCACTATGGTGAAGAAAACGGCCGTATCAATTACGTCAAAGGTGCCAACATCGCCGGGTTTGTCAAAGTGGCCGATGCCATGCTGGCGCAGGGCGTGGTTTAAGCCGGGTCTACGCGAAGGATTTCGACCTGCAAATCCCCCGCAGGTCGAAGCCATAGCACTTCATCGCCGGGGCCTGCGCCCAACAGCGCACGGCCCAGTGGCGATCCCCAATTGATCAAGCCCTGGGTAGCATCGGCCTCATCTTCGCCCACCAGTTGCACCTGTTGCTCATTGTCGTGTTCGTCGACGAACGTCACCCTGCTGCCGATCTGCACTTTTTCTGTGGACGTGGCCGGGGCGGCGACCTGCGCACTCAGCAAGCGCTGATTGAAGTAACGCAAGTCACGGTCGAGATCAGCCAGACGTTGCTTGTCGGCTTCCTCCCTTTTGGCGGTTTCGTGAGCATGCTGAGCCTGTAGCTCGCTGACTTTGGCTTGCAATAAAGCAAGACCCCGGGCGGTGACGTAATTGGGCTGGCTGCTGACCTGACGCTCAATGGGGGCATTGGCGTGGTCAGCGGCGCTGTCTTCATTTACAAACGCGCGGCTCATGGCAACTGTCCCTTATGGCGATAAGGTTAAGAGCTCGCGGGCCGGTCAGGGTTCAGATTATTGCGAGCGATGAGCCCGGGCCGCGTCCACATCCTTCTCGTGTTGCCAGTCGCGTTCGCGTTGATCCCAATGGCGCTCTTGATACTGCTCACGGTCCTCGCTTTCACGCATGGCCTGACACTGACGAAAGCCGTCATCCCAGCCTTGAGCGTAGGTGGGATCATTCAAATAGCGCGGGACGTTTTTCTTGAATTCACCTGTTATCACGCCTGCTGCTTGTCGGCCGCTGCTGCAACCCTCATCAAAGCCGTCGGCAAAGGCGGGTGGATACCCTTTGGCCAGCAGCTCCTGGTGGGTGGTCTGACACCCGGCCAATACTGCAATCAGCATCCCCACCCCCACACACCTGCGCCACATAACCCACCTCATTGCACCGTTGAACGGCTGATGAGGTGAGTGTAGGCCGGGATCTGTGAGTGAGACGTCAACCCGATGTCAATGCGATGTCAGTGATCAGGTTGAGCCCCCGAGGGTCGCGTGTTCAGCCAGCTCCTGCTGGATAAATGCCGCGACCATGGCGCGGTACACCTGCTCGGTAACGTGGGGGTTGGCACCGAGTTCCTCGGCCAATGCCCTGACCTTGAGGAAAACTTGCTCCACACGCTGTGGGGCTTTGACCGCGTTGCTGTCCTTTTTAAACCGGGCGGCCTGCGAAACATACGCCCCGCGCTGTGCGATCAAGCCGACAATCTGGCGGTCCAGTTCGTCGATGTGTGCCCGTACGTCTTCCAGGTTTTGGCACGTTATCGCCATGTGGTGAAGCTCCCTTCAGTAGTGATACCACTTCACTTCCAACATCACTTCGTTCACTGGCGAGGTCAAGTGGCTGAACTCGCGCTGAGCCGTCAGGCGTAAACCAAGGTTGCGCGACAGTTCCCATTGTTGGTTCAGGCTCAAGGTGCGGCGTATTTCTCCGTTGGTGAAGTAATCGCCTTTGGCTTCCAGGCTCAGGTTGCCGATCGGGTTGCGCCACAGCAGGCCGGTGTTAAAGCCCGCCGCTGGTGATACGAAAGCCGCAAAGTCGTTGTTGTGCTCCACGCGCACGGTGCCGAGGGCGAAGCCCAGCACGTCGTCAGCCAGTTGCCAGGTGCCACCTGCGCCGCCGTTGACATGGGTGACGAGGGTTTCATCGCCATGTTTACCGAGTACCCGCTCCAGCCCACCACCCACTTGCCATGACCAGGGTTTGAGCAAGTCATTGCGCGGGGTAAGGGAGCGGATGTTGGCCAGGTCCAACTGCTGGATTTGCCAGTGGTTGCCTTCGTACTGACGCAGTTTGAGCTGCAGGATTTCAATTTGCGCACCCAGCGGGAAGCCCGGCGCGTTGTCATTGAGGTCGTGGTAGGCCATGCGCAGGCCATATTCGGCAAAGGCCTTGTCGTCACGGCTGCCGACGCCCAATTGCCAGGTACGCGATTCGTGGCCGTTCTCTGGCAGCTCGGGTTTTTCGACGTCCAGTTCAGGGGCCGGATTTTGATTAATCGCCCGCAGCAGTTCAAAGCTGCGTTGCGAACGGTCGGTGTCCCGCTCCAGGCCGTTGGCGCGGTAACGTTCAAGGCGATACGCCGCATCGATAATCAGCGCCTGACGCGCTTTGGGTAGGGCCTTGAAGTCCGGGTTCTGCAATTGTTTCTGGTCGGCGCTGACTTGCAGCACCCATTGCTGCTCCTCGGGGTCGAGTACCTTGGCGCGATCCAGCAGCTCACGTTCGCGGGAAGGCCGGTATTCGATACTCTCGACCAAACCGGCTTCCTTGACGCCTTTCACGGTGTCGGTGGGGATCGCCGTGAGGGGAAACTGGGTCGTCAGTTGCAGGCCCGGACGCGCTACTTGCAGCAACTCAAGCAGGCGATAAGAGCAGTTTTCATCGAAGAAGAAGTAATCGAACTGGATCTGTTTCAGCTCCCACACGTGTTCGACCATGCGTCGGGTTTCTACGGGCGTCAGGTTCAGGCGGTATTCCCACAGGTCACGGTTTTCGAGACTGCGGTATTCCGAGAGTTTTTCCTGATACGGCACCAGCGCGAACAGGCCCGGGTAGCCACCGGCCAGTCCTTTCCACGCGTACAGAATGCTGTTGTCGGAGCCTTCAATGTAGGCGCCAAAGTTGATCGCGTAGCTCAGCAGTGCGGTCTTGTTGCTTTGCACGTCTGCCTGATCGATGCGCAGCAAAGTGTGGCCGAACATTGATGACGGGCTGTTGAGGTAGGCCGCCGGGAAAATCATGACGGTGCTGTGCGGGGCCACGTCTTTGAACCATTGCGTGAACTCTGCGCAGGGGGCGGGCGGCAGGTCGTTCAGGTTCAATTGGGCCTTGAGCCAGCGGGTACGGGCCGGGTACACGCACTGCGGGTGTTTGTCCCCCAGGCTTAACGGCGAATACAGCGCCTCGACGGTGGCGCGCAGTTCGGCGTCCGGGTGTTGGGCACCGTCGGGGGCGATGAAGAATTTGTCGTCGCTGACGTAACTGCGCCAGCCGCCGAGTGTGCGGGCTTCATAATGCCCGAGGGAAATCCAGAAAGGGTCGTTGGCCAACTGCTGCAAACGTTGATTGTCGATATGGGGCGCGGCATATAACGGGGCGCAGGCACAGAGCGCCAGATAGGCAAGGCGTTTGAGCATGGTGGGCAACTGTTGTCAGACAAATAGAAATGAAGCAGAAGAATACCCGCTCCGAAAGGAGCGGGCAGGTCTCATTTACGCAGCAGTGGCGTATTTGGACAGGCGTGCATCACTTTTCAGGACGGCCAGGGTGTTGTTGTGAACGTCATCTGCGGTCACGTCAGCTTTGCTGAAGATCTGCTGGAAGTGTTCGTGGGTGACAGCAGCAAAATGCTCGCGGTCTTCAGGGGCTACACCCAATACCACCGCGTAGGTGGTCAGTGCTTCGCCGTTGCCTTTAGCCATGTCTTCGGACAGCTCGTTCATCATGCCATTCATGGCAATCCACGATTTGCCGCCGTAAGTCAGCGCGTCTTTGGTGGTGCAACCGTTGGTGCCGGATGTCATGCCGAAGGTAGCGTTGCCGGAAGTGCCGTTGGTGGTAGACGCCAGGAAGTGGGCCGGTGTGCCGCGCTGGCCTTCAAACAACATGTTGCCCCAACCGCAGTTTGGGCCACCGGGTGCCTGAGCCATGGCATTGAGGGAAACAACAGTGAAGAGAGTACCGAGAAGAATCCGTTTCATAGCTTTGTTCTCTATGTGTGTGCAACCAATGGACAAGGGTGTCTGGCCCTGAAGCGCCAGTACGGGCCAGTTATGACTTCCAGCCGCGTAACACCTTGGAGTCTAGGCACGTTCTGCAGGTTCCGTCTTTTTTTGTAAAACAATCATTGATCAAGCGCAGTTTTATCCCGCAAATGCAGGCCCTCCGGAATTCACGCATCGTGCGCCTTGCCAGTGGCGTACAGCCAGCGCCAGAATGCTGCCATCTGCCCCGCCCGATGTAAGGAAGCCCGATGCCTGATCCTGTTGCTGCCAGCTTGCGTTTAGCGCCTGATGCGCTGACCCGTCCGTTTTCCGCTGAACAGTTCAGCTTCTCTACCACCAATGATCTGGAGCCTTTTCGCGGCATTCTCGGCCAGGAACGTGCGGTCGAAGCCTTGCAGTTTGGCGTGGCCATGCCGCGTCCGGGTTACAACGTCTTTGTGATGGGTGAGCCCGGCACCGGGCGTTTTTCATTCGTCAAACGCTACCTCAAGGCCGAAGGCAAGCGCCTGAAGTCCCCCAGCGACTGGGTATATGTCAACAACTTCGATGACCCGCGCGAACCACGGGCGCTGGAGTTGCCGGCCAGCGGCGCCGGAGCGTTCATCGCTGACATCAATGGGTTGATTGATAACCTGCTGGCGACGTTCCCGGCGGTGTTCGAACACCCGACTTATCAACAGCGCAAAAGCGCCATCGACCGGGGCTTTAACCAGCGCTATGACCGTGCGCTGGATGTGATCGAACGGCTGGCGCTGGAAAAAGGCGTGGCGCTGTACCGCGACAGCAGTAATGTCGCCTTCACGCCAATGAGCGATGGCAAGGCGCTGGATGAAGCCGAGTTTTCACAGTTGCCGGAAGAGGAGCGCGAGCGTTTTCACGAAGATATTTCGCAGCTCGAAGAGCGTCTCAATGAAGAGCTGGCGAGCCTGCCGCAATGGAAGCGTGAGTCCAATAACCAGCTGCGCCACCTGAACGAAGAAACCATCACCCTGGCGCTGCAACCGTTGCTGGCGCCTTTGTCGCAGAAGTACGCCGAAAACGGCGCGGTGTGTGGTTATTTGCAGGCTATGCAGGTGTACCTGCTCAAAACCGTGGTCGAGCAGTTGGTTGATGACAGCAAGACCGATGCCCAGGCGCGCAAGCTGCTGGAAGAGCAGTACCTGCCGAGCCTGGTTGTCGGTCAGCCCATGAGTGGCGGCGCCCCGGTGGTGTTTGAGTCGCACCCGACCTATGACAACTTGTTCGGCCGTATCGAATACAGCACCGATCAGGGCGCGCTGTACACCACGTACCGTCAGTTGCGACCGGGTGCGCTGCATCGCGCCAATGGTGGTTTCTTGATCCTGGAGGCCGAGAAGATGCTCAGCGAGCCGTTTGTGTGGGATGCGCTCAAGCGCGCCCTGCAATCGCGCAAGCTGAAAATGGAGTCGCCGCTGGGCGAGATGGGCCGTCTGGCGACCGTCACCCTGAGCCCGCAAGTGATCCCGTTGCAGGTCAAGGTCATTATCATTGGCGCCCGTCAGCTGTATTACACGCTGCAAGACCTCGACCCGGACTTCCAGGAGATGTTCCGGGTGCTGGTGGACTTCGATGAAGACATCCCGATGGTCGACGAAAGCCTTGAGCAGTTCGCACAGCTGCTGACCACGCGCACGTCTGAAGAAGGCATGGCGCCTCTCACCGCCGACGCAGTAGCGCGACTGGCCACGTATAGCGCGCGGTTGGCGGAGCATCAGGGGCGGTTGTCGGCACGCATCGGTGATCTGTTCCAGTTGGTCAGCGAGGCGGATTTCATTCGTCATTTGGCCAACGATGAGATGACCGACGCCGGGCACATCGAACGTGCGCTCAAGGCCAAGGCCACCCGTACCGGTCGCGTATCGGCGCGGATTCTCGATGACATGCTGGCGGGTATCATCCTGATCGACACCGATGGCGCTGCTGTCGGTAAATGCAACGGCCTGACTGTACTGGAAGTGGGGGATTCAGCGTTCGGCGTGCCGGCGCGGATTTCGGCCACGGTGTACCCGGGTGGCAGCGGAATCGTCGACATTGAGCGCGAAGTTAACCTCGGGCAGCCGATTCACTCCAAGGGGGTGATGATCTTGACCGGGTATCTGGGCAGCCGTTATGCACAGGAGTTTCCGTTGGCGATCTCGGCCAGTATCGCGCTGGAGCAGTCTTACGGGTACGTGGACGGCGACAGTGCGTCACTGGGCGAGGCATGCACGTTGATTTCTGCGTTGTCCAAAACGCCGCTCAAGCAGTGTTTTGCAATTACCGGTTCGATCAACCAATTCGGTGAAGTGCAAGCGGTGGGCGGGGTCAACGAGAAGATTGAAGGCTTCTTCCGTCTGTGTGAGGCCCGTGGGCTGACCGGCGAGCAGGGCGCGATCATTCCCCAGGCCAACGTGGCCACCTTGATGCTCGACGAGAAAGTGCTGCAGGCCGTGCGCGAGGGCAAATTCCACGTGTACGCGGTGCGTCAGGCGGACGAAGCCCTGAGTTTGCTGGTAGGTGAGCCTGCGGGTGAGCCGGATGCCGAAGGCCAGTTCCCGGAAGGCAGCGTGAATGCGCGGGTGGTCGAACGCCTGCGGGTGATTGCGGAAATGATCAGCGATGAGGATCTCAAGGAGGCTGAAAAAGAACTGATCGCCGAAACCCTGGCGGCTAAAAAAACCGTCTAGAGCCCTCTGCGGTGGTTACGCGTTTTACCCTCCGTTGGTCACGGCGCCTTTGCGGGCGCCGTTTTTCTTCTATTCTCAGCTCAAGGACCTCCACTGTCGTCACTGGAACGATGCAGCCCGTTGTGTGCGGCTGAATACAGGAACCACCGAGGGTCGCCGCCATGTCGCGCAACCTTTGTCTTACCCGCCAATGCCTGGGACTGGTCACGCGTATTGAATGCAGCGTACGCCCCCTCGCAGGGGGCACCGGTATGTGGACGTTATTGTTTGCTGCCGGTCTGGCGGGCGAGCAGCCCACCACGATCAAGTCCCAGGGCCCGTTTCCCGGCCCGTTTGCGGCTGAAACCATTCTTGAATCCATCGTCGAAAGCTTGACGCTGCATGGCTATGAGCTAGCGGACGATCCGCAGATCTGGTGCCTGCATGTGCAGGCCCAGCTGCGGCAAATCAACGGCGCGCGCTGTCACGCGTCTCGTTGATGGCAGGGTTCAATGGGGCGGGCTGACGTCGGGCACCTTGTCGAGCTTGACCTCAAAGCCATACTCCACAGGCGTCAGGTCAGTGCGGGCATAGCTTTCCAGTTGGGTCGGCTGGCCATAGAAGTAATGCACGTCAAATAGCGCAGGGCCTTCTGCTTCCGCGCTGTGGCTGACGGCCAGCACTTCTTTCAGGTAGTTGCCGGTGTCGTCCTTGGCGTAGAAGCGCCATGCATCCGACGGGAAGGCCTTTTGGTCGACTATGAGTGCGTTGCCCTTGAGCTCCAGCCCTGTGGGCAGGTGCTCAATGCTCAGCGTCTGTTTGTCTACGGCGGCGATGTACATCGGCATTGAGCCAATGGCATAGGCCGGGGTTTCCGGGAACAAGTTCAGGTCGTAGGTGATAACGCCGGTATGCGGGTCCACATCGAACGCTTCTTCTGGCAGCTCCAGCGGCTCGCTGCGTTTGCCATTGTCGTCTTCAGCGAAGAACGTGACCGGGGCATCGGAGGCGTCGGGCAGCGTGCCGACCAACTCGTCATTGAAGGTCGGCGGGTGGCTGAACTCCAGCGTCGCTGCGCTGGCGTCGTCAATGGACTGGGTGATGATCACGGTCTTTATGAAGTGCTCAGGGTCGAGGTTGGCGTTTTTCAGGTACGCGGGCGCCTGGTCGTCGTACACCACGACCGAGAGCGGCAGGGGCTGAAGCTCCTTGCTGGTCATGTTTTTATCGAGCCGTCGCACGGGCAGGTCGAGGGCTTTGCGGGTCACCGTGGCGCTGGAGAAGTCCATGACGCTGATGTCCAGCGCGTCGACGTTGCCGTTGAAGTAAACCTTGCTGTAGTGATTCGGGTGTTGTTGCTCAAAGGCTTTTTCTTCGTCTGCCAACTGCCGTTCGAACGCTTCGCTCCAGGCGGTCTGCTTGAGCATCGCGGCCAGTTGTTGCTGGTAAAACGCCAGTTGCTCGGCATTTTCGTTGATCGAGCCTGCGCGCGAGAGAAATTGGCCTGATTGATCGCGGGCCTGGATGATCAAGGGGTTCAGTTCAGTGTTGCCCACGGCCTTGGCGGGCGCGGCGCTGTTGCGGATCTCGACTTCAGCGAAGTTGTTGCCCAGCGCCAACAGGGTCACGCTGATGGTGCCATCGGTCCGTGTCTGGCCCACGTCTTTGCCGTTGAGCTTGAAATGTACGACCTTGCCCGGCGCAATGACTTCTACCTTGCCATGCAGCATCACCGGTTGCGGCTGCTGGACGTTTTCGGTTTCAACCCCGTCGATGTAAGGGTAGGTGACGGTCAGGTCGTCCGGGTTGCTCAGGTTGGCGCTGGAGGGGCTCAACTGAATGCCGGGATCGGTTTCGGACCACTCGGGCTGGAACGGCACGTCTTGCTTATTGCTCAAGGTGACGGATTGCCATTCCAGTGCGTGGGGGAAAGGGAATTCTGAGGCGCTGTTGATCGGGAAGGGGAACACGGGCTCCAGGTCCGTCAGGTAGTCTGAACTGGCATTTTTGCGCAGGACAAACAGGCCGTTGATGTAAGTGTCCGTCAGTGCCTGAATGCTGGGGTAGTGATTGAGCAGCGCCAGATCGTCGGTGGTGTATTCGGTTTCAACCGGTTTGTCTTGCAGTTTGAGCCGCGCGCGCTCCAACAGCAGCAGCGACCCACCGAGGTCCGCTACGGCATCTTTCAGTTGTTGGTCTTTGATGGTGTCGAGGTTCTGTTCGAATTGGGCGGTTCTTTCTTCCAGGCTGGCGAGCGGGTGTTGGTCATCCGGTGAGCAGCCTCCCGTGGCGAGCAGCGCCAATGAGAGTCCGAGACTAGCCAAGGGGAATCGCAGATCCATTCTTCAGGTTTCCTGTCCGTAAACGATGCCGAGTAGGTGGACACTAGCAGAAAAAGTTTTTACAGACTGTGTCCGGGGCTTTATCTCTGGTGAATTCCCGCTGATATACTCGCGCCCATTTTTTTACTTCCTGTGAGTTTCAATGGAACGCTTTATCGAAAATGCAATGTACGCCTCGCGCTGGATTCTGGCGCCGATCTATTTTGGTTTGTCGCTTGGCCTGCTAGCGCTGGCGTTGAAATTCTTCCAGGAAGTGTTTCACGTAATCCCGAACGTGTTTGCGCTATCTGAGTCGGACTTGATCCTGGTCATTCTGTCGCTGATCGACATGGCGCTGGTGGGCGGTCTGCTGGTCATGGTCATGATTTCGGGTTATGAGAATTTCGTCTCGCAACTGGATATCGACGAGCACAAAGAGAAGCTCAGCTGGTTGGGCACGATGGACTCCACGTCGCTGAAAATGAAAGTCGCGGCATCGATTGTGGCGATCTCTTCGATCCACTTGCTGCGGGTGTTTATGGACGCGCGCAACATCGAGCCCCAGTACCTGATGTGGTACGTGATTATCCACATGACATTTGTGATCTCGGCGTTTGCCATGGGGTATCTGGACAAGATCACCAAGCACTGAGGCCGGGCGGGCTGTTAGCGCCTACATAACCCGGGCTGCGAAGGCTTTGGGGGCTGTGTTAGTCTGCTCGCCCTTTTTTTGTTCAGGGCGTGAGGGTCAGTCGTTCAGTTAACTGGCCTGCAACGTCCCACAGCGGAGCAGTGTTATGTCCGAAGTAAATCTGTCGACCGACGAAACCCGCGTCAGCTACGGCATTGGCCGTCAGTTGGGCGACCAGCTGCGCGACAACCCGCCACCGGGCGTTAGCCTGGATGCCATTCTGGCAGGCTTGACCGACGCGTTCGCCGGTAAAGAAAGCCGTGTTGGTCAGGAAGAAATGTCCGCCAGTTTCAAAGTGATCCGCGAGATCATGCAAGCTGAAGCGGCTGCCAAGGCTGAAGCTGCAGCGGGCGAAGGCAAGGCTTTCCTGGCTGAAAACGCGAAGAAAGACGGCATCACCACCCTGGCTTCGGGTCTGCAATTCGAAGTTGTGACAGCAGGTGAAGGCGCCAAGCCATCCCGTGAAGACACCGTGCGTGTTCACTACCACGGCACCCTGATCGACGGCACTGTGTTCGACAGCTCTTACGAGCGTGGCCAGCCTGCCGAGTTCCCGGTCGGTGGCGTGATTGCTGGCTGGACTGAAGCCTTGCAATTGATGAACGCTGGCAGCAAATGGCGCATCTACGTGCCGAGCGAACTGGCTTACGGCGCCCAAGGCGTTGGCAGCATCGCTCCACACAGCGTGCTGGTATTCGACGTTGAGCTGCTGGACGTTCTGTAAGAACCCCACGGTTTAGCGGTAATGACGGGTTGTTGGCTGGCCCGTCATTACACCGTTGGCTTCATAGTTCTATTTTGGCCAGATGCTCATGGGCGTCAGCCGAACCGACAGGGCGCAACGCCCGGGCGTAACAGAACAGAAACAGGTTGCGCACCATCTCTTTGAGCACCACCGGCTCGTTTGAGTTAAGCCCTGAAAAATCCAGGTCTCCCTGATCTTGCAGTTCATTCAGCGCGTCTTCTTCCAGAACGGCACACACTTCCCCGGTTTCCCGATGCAGGATTCGCAGATAGGGATGTGGTCGGTCCAGCCAAGCGTCAATTAAATAAGTCATGTGTGTCTTCTCCTTGATGGATATCAATGAGAATAATTCCTATTCAATTAATAGCAAGTGCCTATTGGCGGATTGGCGTGTTTTCTGCGATCAGGTTGCTACCGGTCAAAGTAACTGGCTCTTTGATATCGCGTGTTGAGTCGGGTAGAGGCAGGGGCAGGGAGGAGGGGAAACAACCCCTTCCTGCGCCAGGCGCAGGAAGGAATGGCAACAGAATCAGACTTTGCGCACGAACTCGGACTTGAGCTTCATTGGGCCGATGCCGTCGATTTTGCAGTCGATGTCGTGATCGCCATCGCACAAGCGAATGTTCTTGACCTTGGTACCAACTTTAACCACCAGCGAGGTGCCTTTAATCTTCAAGTCCTTGATCACGGTGATGGTGTCGCCATCGTTCAGGACAGTGCCAGCGGAGTCTTTGTAGACTTTTACGTCGCTGTCGACTTCTGCTTCAGCGTTGGCAGACCACTCATGGGCGCATTCCGGGCAGACCAGCTGAGCGCCGTCTTCATAGGTGTATTCGGAATTGCATTTCGGGCAGGGTGGCAAAGTGCTCACTTGCGCTCCTTAAAAGTCAGGATGGCTAAAAGGCACGCATTGTATAGGGTTTTTTCGGCGGGCGGGGAAAGTGCGGCGGGATGGACTTGCAGTCACTGCCCAAGACCCTCGTGTGAAGGTCTTGGGAGGCGGGAGCGGTTTGCGGTGTGTGGATCAGTGTGTGCGTGCGACCGCGAACTCGCTCAGTTCGACCAGCGCGTCGCGGTATTCGCTCGGCGGCAGGGCTTCAAGGCAGACAATGGCGCGTGCAACGAAATCGCGGGCCAATTGTGCGGTGTATTCCAGCGAGCCTGAGGCTTCAACCGCGGCGCGGATGCTTTCGAGGTCTTCAATCCCGCCTTTCTGAATGGCCTGGCGAACCAGTGCGGCTTGTTCCGGCGTGCCTTCGCGCATGGTGTAGATCAAGGGCAGCGTCGGCTTGCCTTCAGCCAGGTCGTCACCCACGTTCTTGCCCAGGGTTTCGGCATCGCCACGGTAGTCGAGCAGGTCGTCCACCAGTTGGAAAGCCACGCCCAAGTGATCGCCGAACATGCGCAATGCTTCGCTTTGCTCGGGTGTCGCACCGGCCAGAGCGGCTGCGCTGTGGGTCGAGGCTTCAAAGAGCATCGCGGTTTTGCCGCGGATGACTTCCATGTAGGTCTCTTCGGTGGTGCTGGCATCGCGCACTTTTGACAGTTGCAGTACTTCGCCTTCGGCAATAATGCGCGTCGCTTGCGACAAGATCTTCATCACCGGCATCGAGCCCAGCTCAACCATCATTTCGAAGGAGCGCGAGTACAGGAAGTCGCCCACCAGCACGCTGGGCGCGTTGCCCCACGTTGCATTGGCGGTCTTGCGGCCACGGCGCATGCCGGACATGTCCACCACGTCGTCGTGCAGCAGGGTGGCGGTGTGCAGGAACTCGATGGTTGCCGCCAACAGACGCAAGTCATCGCCTTCGCGGCCCAGTGCCTTGCCACATAGCAACACTAATAAAGGACGCAGGCGTTTGCCGCCGGCCGAAGTAATGTAGTCGCCGATTTTTGAGACCAGCGGTACGCGTGAAGTCAGCTGCTTCTTGATGATGCCGTCGACGGCGCTAAAATCGTCCGCCACCGCGCGGTAGAAAGCTTGGGGTTGCATCAGCGACAGGTGCTCCAGAAGGGTTGCGCGGCATGCTAGGTCGGGGGGGATGGCCTGTCAAGGCACGATGGGCGGCCCCTTGCAACGTCCTCTTGCCTTGCGTACAATCGCGCACCCTGAACTTCCTGGGCAGCACCTGCCTTACGCAATTGCACTTGGGCCGTTCCAGCCCCATGCAGCCATGCCAGCCAATACCTTTACCTATAAAGCGCTGGGTGAGCAGGATTATCGGAGAAATACCATGTCGTATGCAGTAATCGTTACTGGTGGCAAGCAGTACAAAGTAGCTCCAGGTGAATACCTGAAGATCGAAAAATTGGAAATCGCTACCGGCGAATCCGTAACTTTTGATCGCGTTCTGTTGGTCGCCAATGGCGACGACGTGAACATCGGCGCTCCAGTTGTTCCTGGCGCCACTGTTGTGGCTGAAGTGATCTCCCAAGGTCGTCACGATAAAGTCCGCATCATCAAGTTCCGTCGTCGTAAGCACCACATGAAGCGTATGGGCCACCGCCAGTGGTACACCGAGATCAAAATCACCGGTATTCAGGCTTAATTTCAGCCTAATTCCTCACTAGGAGAATTGACTCATGGCACACAAAAAAGCTGGTGGTAGTACCCGTAACGGTCGCGACTCAGAAGCCAAACGCCTTGGCGTGAAGATGTATGGCGGCCAGGCTATCGTTCCAGGCAACATCATCGTGCGTCAGCGCGGTACCCAATTCCACGCTGGCTACGGCGTTGGTATGGGCAAAGATCACACCCTGTTCGCGAAAGTGGAAGGCGTGATCAAGTTCCAGGTTAAAGGCGCCTTCGGTCGTCGCTATGTAAGCATCGTTCCGAAGACTGAAGTCGTCGCAGCGTAATAGCTTGGTAGCTGGAAGAGCCCTGTCTTGCGACGGGGCTTTTTCGTTTGTGGGATGAGTCTCTTGCAAAACTGTTTGTATGGGCTGCTGGCGCTGGATTTAACGGTCGTTGATTGAGGTCGCTGCGCTCATTTTTGCAAGAGTCTTATGTCTTATGTTTATCGGCTCGTCCTGATGACGAGAGGCGTTTTGTTATGAAGTTTGTTGATGAAGTATCGATCAAGGTAAAAGCGGGCGACGGTGGTAACGGTTGCATGAGTTTCCGTCGTGAGAAATTCATCGAAAACGGTGGTCCTAACGGTGGTGATGGGGGCGATGGCGGCTCGATCTATATGGTCGCCGACGAAAACCTCAACACCCTGGTTGACTACCGTTATACCCGTCACTTCGATGCCCAGCGCGGCTCGAACGGCGGTAGTACCGATTGCACCGGGCGCAAGGGTGATGACCTTATCCTGCGCGTGCCAGTCGGCACGACCGTTATTGATGCAGGCACGCAAGAAGTGATTGGCGACCTGACCAAGGCCGGTCAAAAGCTGATGGTGGTTCAGGGCGGCTGGCACGGTCTGGGCAACACGCGTTTCAAGTCCAGCACCAATCGCGCGCCGCGCCAAACCACGCCGGGTAAGCCGGGTGAGCAGCGCGACTTGAAGCTTGAGTTGAAAGTGCTGGCTGACGTCGGTTTGCTGGGTTTGCCGAATGCCGGTAAAAGCACCTTTATTCGTTCAGTGTCTGCGGCCAAGCCCAAGGTGGCGGATTATCCGTTCACCACGCTGGTACCCAACCTGGGCGTGGTCAGTGTGGATCGCTGGAAAAGCTTTGTCATTGCTGACATCCCGGGGCTGATCGAAGGCGCTTCTGATGGCGCGGGCCTGGGGATTCGCTTCCTCAAGCATTTGGCGCGTACCCGTTTGCTCCTGCACCTCGTGGACATGGCGCCGGTTGAAGGTTCGGAAAGCGCTGCGGATACCGCTGAAGTCATCGTTAACGAGCTGACCAAGTTCAGCCCGGCGCTGGCTGATCGTGATCGCTGGCTGGTCTTGAACAAGTGCGATTCTCTGCCTCAGGAAGAGCACGACGCAGTTGTGAAAGAAGTGGTTGATCGTCTTGAGTGGACCGGTCCTGTGTATGTGATTTCGGCTATTGCCAAAATCGGCACCGACAAGCTGTGCCACGACATCATGCGCTACCTCGAAGATCGCGCAGACCGCCTGGCCAATGATCCTGCCTACAAGGAAGAACTGGCCGAGCTGGATCAGCGCATTGAAGACGAGGCGCGTGCACAGTTGCAGGCGCTGGATGACAAGCGTGCCTTGCGTCGCAGTGGCGTGAAGAGCGTCCATGACATCGGTGACGATGACTGGGATGAAGAAGATGTTGAAGACGACGATGGTCCGGAAATCATTTACGTCCGCGACTGATTCGTTGCAGTAAACTACAGCGCCGCTCAATTGAGCGGCGTTTTAGCATCTACGAAACGGTAATCACAAAAATTCCACGGGTAGCGCTCGGTCGCGCTGCTCTCAGGCATAGGTTGGAAGATGATGCGGAGCAAGGTGACAGGTGCGCAGCGTTGGGTCGTCAAGATTGGCAGCGCACTGCTGACGGCGGATGGCAAAGGTCTGGATCGTGCGGCAATGGGTGTTTGGGTCGAGCAAATGGTGGCCCTGCATGAAGCCGGTGTTGAGTTGGTGTTGGTGTCTTCGGGCGCAGTGGCGGCCGGGATGAGCCGCTTGGGCTGGACGGTGCGACCGAGTGCCATGCATGAATTGCAAGCGGCGGCTGCCATCGGTCAGATGGGCCTGGTGCAGGCTTGGGAGTCGAGTTTTGCCGAGCACTCGCGGCACACCGCGCAAATTCTGCTGACCCATGACGATTTGTCTGATCGCAAGCGTTACCTGAATGCCCGCAGTACTTTGCGTGCCCTTGTGGAGTTGGGCGTGATCCCGGTCATCAACGAAAACGACACGGTGGTGACCGATGAGATTCGTTTTGGTGACAACGACACCCTGGCGGCACTGGTTGCCAACCTGGTGGAAGCTGATCTGTTAGTAATCCTGACCGACCGCGACGGCATGTTTGATGCTGATCCGCGCAATAACCCTGACGCGCAAATGATTTATGAGGCGCGCGCGGATGACCCGGCGCTGGACGCAGTGGCGGGCGGTACGGGTGGTGCGCTGGGGCGTGGTGGTATGCAGACCAAGTTGCGGGCGGCCCGTTTGGCGGCGCGTTCCGGGGCGCACACCATTATTGTGGGTGGGCGTCTGGAGCGGGTGCTGGATCGTCTTAAGGCGGGCGAGCGCATTGGCACCTTGTTGTCGCCGGAACGCGGCATGTTGGCAGCCCGTAAGCAGTGGCTGGCCGGGCATCTGCAAACACGCGGTACGCTGGTGCTGGACGAGGGGGCTGTCGCGGCACTGTCGCAGGGCAACAAGAGCTTGCTGCCTGTGGGGGTGAAGGCGGTTCAGGGTGGCTTCCGTCGTGGGGAAATGGTGGTGTGCGTAGCGCCGGACGGCCGTGAAATTGCCCGTGGGCTCGCCAACTACAGTGCTGCGGAAGCGCAAAAAATTATCGGGCAATCGTCGGATGCGATTGTCAGCTTGTTGGGTTATATGGCGGAGCCTGAACTGGTTCATCGCGATAACCTGATTCTGGTTTGAATGTGAGGTTTGAATGCGCTTGATTAAAGGGTTGCTGGGTTTGGTGTTGGCGATGCCGTTACTGGCTTCGGCGGAAGAGATTGGTACGGTTTCAACCGTGTTTAAGCTGGTTGGCCCTAACGACCGCATTGTGGTCGAGGCGTTCGATGATCCCAAGGTAGAGGGCGTGACCTGCTATCTGTCCCGCGCTAAAACGGGGGGCATGAAAGGGGGGTTGGGGTTGGCAGAGGACCGTGCTGAAGCTTCGTTGGCATGTCGTCAGACGGGTCCGATCAGCTTCAAGGGTGATCTCAAGGACGGTGATGAAGTCTTTAAGGAGCGCACGTCGCTGGTGTTCAAGACCATGCAGGTGGTGCGATTCCTTGACAAGAAACGCAATACGCTGGTGTATCTGGTCTACAGCGATCGCCTGATTGAGGGCAGTCCACAGAATGCTGTAACGGCAATTCCGATCCTGCCGTGGCCGCATCAGTAGTGCTTATAAAAAGCTGCGATTAACGCAGCTTTTTTTTGCCTGTGAGCTTGTGGTGGGGGCGGGGTAGTGAATCCTGGGTATAAATCGCAGGCAATAAAAAACCGACCATGAGGTCGGTTTTTTAAAAAGCTTAACGCTTAAGCGGCGGTCGCAAGGTTCAACGCCTTGACGTGGCCATTCAGACGGCTCTTATGACGAGCAGCTTTGTTCTTGTGGATGATGCCTTTATCGGCCATACGGTCGATAACAGGAACAGCCAGAACATAAGCAGCTTGTGCTTTAGCGGCGTCTTTTGCGTCGATGGCTTTAACTACATTCTTGATGTAGGTGCGAACCATGGAACGCAGGCTGGCGTTGTGGCTGCGACGCTTCTCAGCCTGTTTTGCACGTTTTTTGGCGGAAGGTGTGTTGGCCACCGTCGAGCTCCTCGAAAGACTTTAGAAAATAGCAAACAAAATAGGCCGCGAATCATGCCGATGACGTGAAGGCTTGTCAAGGGCGTTTGATACGATCCGCTGAGTGGTTGATCGAGGGAGACGGGAGATTTATTTCCGGCGCTTGACCTGTAAACTCGCGAGCTTGGCTCTGTGCTGTTGCGGCGCGCAGTATCGCATAAGTGGACGCTTTGTTCGCCTGCTCTTTTTCTCTATAGGCAAAAACTCTTTCAATGAATTTGCTCAAGTCGTTGGCTGCCGTCAGTTCCATCACCATGATTTCAAGGGTTTTGGGCTTTATCCGAGACACAATCATTGCTCGCACATTTGGCGCCGGGATGGCCACGGATGCGTTCTTCATTGCCTTCAAACTGCCCAACCTGTTGCGCCGGATCTTCGCAGAGGGGGCCTTTTCTCAAGCGTTCGTGCCGATTCTCGCGGAATATAAAAATCAGCAAGGCGAGGAAGCGACCCGTACGTTCGTGGCCTATGTGGCCGGTTTGCTGACCCTGGTGTTGGCCATTGTCACGATTGTGGGGATGCTGGCTGCGCCTTGGGTGATCTGGGCGACGGCGCCGGGATTTGCCACCACCCCGGAAAAATTTCAGCTCACCAGTGACATGTTGCGGGTTACTTTCCCTTATATATTGCTGATTTCACTGTCGTCCTTGGCAGGAGCGATTCTGAACACCTGGAACCGTTTCTCGGTTCCGGCGTTTGTGCCGACGTTGCTTAATGTCAGCATGATTATTTTTGCGTTGTTCCTGACACCTTATTTCGATCCGCCCGTGATGGCCCTTGGCTGGGCTGTGTTGGCCGGTGGTCTGGCGCAGTTAGTGTTTCAACTGCCGCACCTGAAAAAGATCGGCATGCTCGTGTTGCCCCGCCTTAATCTGCGCGATACCGGGGTGTGGCGGGTGATGAAACAAATGTTGCCGGCGATCCTGGGTGTTTCAGTCAGTCAGATCTCTTTGATCATCAACACCATCTTCGCGTCCTTTTTGGTTGCCGGGTCTGTGTCGTGGATGTACTACGCCGACCGTTTAATGGAGCTGCCGTCGGGTGTGCTGGGCGTGGCGCTGGGGACAATCCTTCTGCCAACCCTGTCCAAGACCTACGCCAATAAAGACCGTCATGAGTATTCTCGGATTCTCGACTGGGGGCTGCGTCTGTGTTTCGTGCTGGTTTTGCCTTGCGCACTGGCACTGGCCATTCTGTCCGAACCGCTGACGGTTTCATTGTTTCAGTACGGTGAATTCAGTGCCCATGATGCCGTGATGACCCAGCACGCCCTGATGGCTTACTCGGTGGGTTTGCTCGGGATTATTTTGATCAAGGTGCTGGCCCCAGGCTTTTATGCTCAGCAAAATATCCGTACGCCGGTGAAAATTGCCGTTTTCACGTTGATCGTGACCCAGTTGCTGAACCTGGTATTCATCGTGCCGTTGCAACATGCGGGCCTTGCACTGGCCATAAGCGTGGGGGCGTGCATCAACGCCGGCCTGCTGTTTTGGCAATTGCGCAGTCAAAAGCTGTTTGTGGCGCAGCCAGGCTGGGCCAAGTACCTGTTCAAACTGGTGTTGGCTGTGGCCGTGATGTCGGCCGTTCTACTGGGCTTGATGCAATTGATGCCCGCTTGGGATCACGGTCATATGCTGGAGCGCTTTCTGCGTTTGGGGGGACTTGTTGTCGCTGGGGTGCTGGCGTATTTCGGTATGCTGCTGGTCTTGGGCATGCGTTTGAAGGATTTCGCCCGCAAGTCCCTTATGTAAGGTAATCGCCGGTCAGACGTGTGTTTTATCGTATTGACTGAATTGCCTTGCGCTGTTGCCTGTTGTAGCAGGCTGGGTGTGGTTATAATCGGCCACTTTATGAGCAAGAAGCGCGTTATGCAGCTGGTTCGAGGCCTTCACAATCTGCGGCCCCAACATCGGGGCTGTGTCGCCACTATTGGCAACTTTGACGGTGTACACCGTGGTCACCAGGCAATCCTGGGCCGGCTGCGTGAACGTGCGCTGGAGTTGGGTGTGCCCAGCTGCGTGGTGATTTTTGAACCCCAGCCGCGCGAATTCTTTGCCCCGCAGACCGCGCCGGCACGTCTGGCGCGTTTGCGCGACAAACTGCAGCTATTGGCTGATGCCGGTGTAGATCGGGTACTGTGCCTGGCGTTCAATCAGCGTTTAAGCAAACTCAGCGCCGCCGAGTTTGTTGACACGATTCTGGTTAATGGCCTGGGTGTGCAACACCTTGAGGTTGGGGACGATTTCCGCTTCGGGTGCGACCGGGCAGGGGATTTCGATTTCCTGCAACAGGCTGGCATCATCCAGGGTTTTACCGTCGAGGCGGCGCAAACCGTTGAGCTTGACGGCATGCGCGTCAGCAGCACCAAAGTGCGTGATGCCCTGGCCAATGCCGATTTCGCCCTTGCCGAACGTTTGCTCGGGCGCCCGTTCCAGATTGCCGGGCGGGTACTACACGGGCAGAAACTGGCGCGTCAACTGGGTACGCCAACGGCCAACGTTCAGCTAAAGCGTCGTCGAGTGCCGCTGACCGGGGTCTACCTGGCCAGTGTCGAGATTGACGGCAACACTTGGCCCGGCGTCGCCAACATTGGCGTGCGGCCCACCGTTTCAGGGGATGGCAGTGCCCATCTTGAAGTACATCTATTGGATTACGCCGGTGATCTGTATGACCGGCGTCTGACCGTGGCATTCCACCACAAGCTGCGTGATGAGCAGCGTTTCGCCTCCCTGGAGGCGCTCAAGACGGCGATCAATGCGGACGTCGCCGCCGCCCGAGCCTATTGGCTGGGTCAACCGCTTAAAAAGAGCCTGAAATGACCGACTACAAAGCCACGCTAAACCTTCCGGACACAGCCTTCCCAATGAAGGCCGGCCTGCCACAGCGCGAACCGCAAATTTTGCAGCGCTGGGACAGCATTGGCCTGTACGGGAAGTTGCGCGAGATTGGCAAGGATCGTCCTAAGTTCGTTCTTCATGACGGTCCTCCCTACGCCAACGGCACGATCCACATCGGTCACGCGCTGAACAAGATCCTCAAGGACATGATCATCCGCTCGAAAACCCTCGCCGGATTCGATGCGCCGTACGTGCCGGGCTGGGATTGCCACGGTTTGCCGATTGAGCACAAGGTTGAAGTGACTCACGGCAAAAACCTGCCTGCGGATAAAACCCGCGAGCTGTGCCGTGCCTACGCCACTGAGCAGATCGAAGGGCAGAAGTCCGAATTCATCCGTTTGGGTGTGTTGGGTGACTTCGCCAACCCGTACAAAACCATGGATTTCAAGAACGAAGCCGGTGAAATCCGCGCGTTGGCTGAAATCGTCAAGGCGGGCTTCGTGTTCAAGGGCCTTAAGCCTGTGAACTGGTGTTTCGACTGCGGCTCGGCACTGGCTGAAGCTGAAGTTGAATATCAGGACAAAAAGTCCGCGACCATTGACGTGGCGTTCCCGATTGCCGACGAAGCCAAGCTGGCTGAGGCTTTCGGCCTGGCTGCATTGAGCAAACCTGCATCGATCGTGATCTGGACCACCACCCCGTGGACCATCCCGGCCAACCAGGCCCTCAACGTGCACCCGGAATTCAACTACGCGCTGGTCGACGTCGGTGACAAGTTGCTGGTTCTGGCAGAAGAGCTCGTCGAAGCCTGCCTGGCCCGTTACAACCTCGAAGGTTCGGTCATTGCCACCACGACCGGTGCCGCACTTGAACTGATCAACTTCCGTCACCCGTTCTATGACCGTCTGTCGCCTGTTTATTTGGCCGAGTATGTCGAACTGGGCGCCGGTACGGGCGTTGTTCACTCCGCGCCGGCCTACGGCGTAGACGACTTTGTGACCTGCAAAGCCTACGGCATGGTCAACGATGACATCATCAATCCGGTTCAAAGCAATGGCGTGTACGTGCCGTCGCTGGAGTTTTTCGGCGGCCAGTTCATCTGGAAAGCCAACCCGGCCATCGTTGAAAAGCTGACCGAAGTCGGTGCGCTGATGCACACCGAAACCATCAGCCACAGCTACATGCACTGCTGGCGTCACAAAACCCCGCTGATCTACCGTGCAACCGCGCAGTGGTTCATCGGCATGGACAAAGAGCCGGTTGCTGGCGATACCTTGCGCACCCGTGCGTTGCAGGCTATCGAAGACACCCAGTTCGTTCCGGCATGGGGTCAGGCGCGCCTGCACTCAATGATCGCCAATCGCCCGGACTGGTGCATCTCACGTCAGCGCAACTGGGGTGTGCCGATCCCGTTTTTCCTGAACAAGGAAAGCGGCGAGCTGCACCCGCGCACTGTTGAAATGATGGAAGAAGTGGCCAAGCGCGTTGAGCTGGAAGGCATCGAAGCCTGGTTCAAGATGGACGCTGCCGAACTCTTGGGCGATGAAGCGCCGCTGTACGACAAGATTTCCGACACGCTGGACGTGTGGTTTGACTCGGGCACTACGCACTGGCACGTGCTGCGTGGTTCGCACCCGATGGGTCACGAAACCGGCCCTCGGGCCGACCTGTACCTGGAAGGTTCCGACCAGCACCGTGGCTGGTTCCACTCCTCGTTGTTGACCGGCTGCGCCATCGACAATCACGCGCCTTATCGCGAACTGCTGACCCATGGTTTCACCGTGGACGAGGCGGGTCGCAAGATGTCCAAATCCTTGGGCAACGTGATTGCGCCGCAGAAAGTCAACGACACACTGGGCGCCGACATCATGCGTCTGTGGGTCGCTTCGACCGACTACTCGGGCGAGATCGCGGTTTCCGACCAGATCCTGCAACGTAGCGCCGACGCCTATCGCCGTATCCGTAACACTGCCCGCTTCTTGCTGTCGAACCTGACCGGTTTCAATCCGGCCACCGACATCCTGCCTGCCGAAGAAATGCTGGCACTGGATCGTTGGGCTGTGGATCGCGCACTGTTGCTGCAACGCGAGCTGGAACTTCACTACGGTGAATACCGCTTCTGGAACGTGTACTCCAAAGTGCACAACTTCTGCGTGCAAGAGCTGGGTGGCTTCTACCTCGACATCATCAAGGACCGTCAGTACACCACGGGCGCCAACAGCAAGGCCCGTCGTTCATGCCAGACCGCGTTGTTCCATATCTCCGAAGCGCTGGTGCGCTGGATCGCTCCGATCCTGGCGTTCACTGCTGACGAGCTGTGGCAATACCTGCCGGGCGAGCGTAACGAGTCCGTGATGCTCAATACCTGGTATCAGGGCCTGACCGAGCTGCCTGAAGGGACCGAACTGGACCGCGCTTATTGGGAGCGGATCATGGCGGTCAAGGTCGCGGTCAACAAGGAAATGGAAAACCTGCGCGCGGCCAAGGCCATTGGTGGCAACTTGCAGGCCGAAGTCACCTTGTTCGCTGAAGACGAACTGGCAGCCGACCTCACCAAATTGAGCAACGAGCTGCGCTTCGTGCTGATTACCTCAACAGCCAGCGTTGCGCCGTTTGCATCGGCCCCGGCGGATGCGGTGGTAACTGAAGTGCCCGGCCTGAAGCTCAAAGTGGTCAAATCTGCTCATGCCAAGTGCGCCCGTTGCTGGCATTGCCGCGAAGACGTCGGCGTGAACCCTGAGCATCCGGAAATCTGCGGTCGCTGCGTGGACAACATCAGCGGCGCCGGTGAGGTACGTCACTATGCCTGATGCCCGCACTGCCGGGCGCTTCGGGCGCCTGAGCTGGCTGTGGTTGACCCTGCTGGTCCTGGTCATTGACCAGGCCAGCAAGGTCTATTTCGACAGCGCATTACAGATGTACCAACAGGTCGTGATCATTCCGGATTACTTCAGTTGGACGTTGGCCTACAACACGGGTGCGGCCTTCAGCTTTCTGGCTGACAGTGCCGGTTGGCAGCGATGGTTGTTTGCCCTGATTGCCGTGGTGGTCAGTGCCGTACTGGTGATCTGGCTTAAGCGCCTGGGACGTGATGACACATGGCTGGCGATTGCACTGGCTTTGATTCTCGGCGGGGCCTTGGGCAATTTGTATGACCGCGTTGCCTACGGCCATGTCATTGATTTCATTCTTGTGCACTGGCAAAACCGCTGGTATTTCCCTGCATTCAACTTTGCCGACAGTGCAATCTGTGTGGGTGCGGTGATGCTGGCACTGGATATGTTCAAAAGTAAAAAGTCCGGAGAACCCGTTCATGACTGAGCCTCGTATTGGCCAGAACACGGAAGTCACCCTGCATTTCGCTTTGCGCCTGGAGAATGGCGACACGGTCGACAGCACGTTCGACAAATCCCCGGCTACTTTCAAAGTGGGTGATGGGAGCCTGTTGCCCGGTTTTGAGGCTGCGATTTTCGGTTTCAAGGCAGGTGACAAGCGGACACTGGAGATTCTTCCGGAGAATGCGTTCGGTCAGCCCAACCCGCAAAATGTGCAGATCATTGCGCGTTCGCAGTTCAAAGACATGGAGCTGTCGGAAGGTTTGCTGGTGATCTTCAATGACGCGGCAAACACCGAGTTGCCGGGCGTGGTCAAGGCGTTTGACGACGAGCAGGTCACCATCGATTTTAACCATCCGTTGGCAGGTAAAACCCTGACCTTCGAAGTGGAAATCCAAGCTGTCAAAGCGCTGTAAATCCAGTGCCCGGCTTCGGCCGGGCCTGTTTGGCATTATCTTTCTGCGCGTCCCACGAGGCCTAGCATGCACATTAAACTCGCCAACCCCCGTGGTTTTTGCGCCGGGGTGGACCGAGCGATTGAGATCGTCAATCGCGCTCTGGAAGTATTCGGCCCGCCTATCTATGTTCGCCACGAAGTGGTGCACAACAAATTTGTCGTCGAAGACCTGCGCTCCCGCGGAGCGATCTTCGTTGAAGAGCTGGATCAGGTACCGGATGACGTTATCGTGATCTTCAGCGCCCACGGCGTTTCTCAGGCCGTACGCAGTGAAGCCGCCGGGCGCGGCCTGAAGGTGTTCGACGCGACTTGCCCCTTGGTCACCAAGGTTCATATCGAAGTGGCCCGCTACAGCCGTGATGGCCGCGAATGCATCCTGATTGGCCACGCCGGTCACCCGGAAGTTGAAGGCACGATGGGGCAGTACGACGCCAGTAATGGCGGCGCTATCTACCTGGTTGAGGACGAAAAAGACGTCGCCAATTTGCAAGTGCGCAACCCTGAAAAACTGGCGTTCGTGACACAGACCACGCTGTCGATGGATGACACCAGCCGGGTTATCGATGCACTGCGTACGCGATTTCCGGCCATTGGTGGCCCCCGTAAAGATGACATCTGCTACGCCACGCAAAATCGCCAGGACGCGGTAAAGCAACTGGCTGACGAGTGCGACGTTGTGCTGGTAGTGGGCAGCCCAAACAGCTCTAACTCCAACCGCTTGCGCGAGTTGGCAGAGCGCATGGCCACCCCCGCCTACCTGATCGATGGCGCTGAAGACATGCAAAAAAGCTGGTTCGACGGTGTAGAACGCATTGGTATCACAGCGGGTGCCTCGGCTCCGGAAGTGCTAGTGCGCGGCGTGATTCAGCAATTGCACGCCTGGGGTGCCACGGGAGCGGATGAGTTGGCTGGCCGCGAAGAGAACATCACCTTTTCCATGCCCAAAGAATTGCGGGTTCGCTCCATTACCTAAGCCATTGCACACAAAGCCTGCGCAGATTTTTGGTTGCGCAGGCTGATTCTCCCGCTTTTTGCCAGCACGATCTGGTAATGGCTTAACGCTTCTTTCACCTGGCAAACATGCAGGGTGCCCGCCTGGAAACCTCCCGCATTTAATAATGGCTCGCCCAGCGGGTTGAATCGCACGTAGTGTTTGACCGGCGAATTACCTGCTACGGGTATCAGGTTCCTGTTCTGTTTTTCAGCCAGCACCGGGTTATTTTCATCGGTATGGCCCTGGCCGCTCTCGTCAAGAATCACTCTCCACCCATTACTCCAGTCATCATCCAGCGCGTGAATCACCACGTACTGATGGCGTATCAACGCCTCGCTGCGTGCCTTGCGCAAGCTGTTGGCCAACTGCTCGGCCGTGGTCTGGCGACGTTGTTGTTCCGTAAGCGTGTGATAGGCCGGGCTGGCGAATTGGGCTGTGATGGCCACGATCGACAGGGTAATCACCAGCTGAATCAAGGTCATCCCTCTTTGATACACCGGGTCCTCCCTGGACTTTTTTGTGGTGAGCACGCTTAGGTATAGCGGCTACGACGGGGCCGCCACGTATAAAACGTCGGTTCAATAGTTGCCCAATATGTATGTCGTGGTTTTACAGGTAGAGCACGTACGCTGGCGAATATTCCTTCGATTTGGTTCACCTGTTTCTGACCTGTGAACCCCTGACGCAGGTCTAGGCTGTGATCATGACGGCGCAGGACGTGCCGTTAAAACAGGTGCGCAGGGATGAATCACCAGAGTCGAGGCTGCAAACAGCAACAAGCTGGCATGACCCTGATTGAAGTGCTGGTAGCTGCACTGATTTTAGGTCTTGGTTTACTAGGGGCTGCAAGCGCACAAATCAATGCCTTGAAGTACACCGACAGCGCGCGCATGAGCACGCAGGCCAGTTTTATTGCATACGACATGCTGGATCGAATGCGGGCCAATGCCACAGGTGACTATCGCTTTTCAGGCGTTGATGTTGCCACTTCCAGCGTTGCAGGGATCGTCGGTCAGGATCTGAGTGATTTCAAGCGCAACATACGCGCCTTCGGTGGGGAGAACGCACGCGGCGTGATTTCAGTGAGCGATCGTCAGGTCAGTATCAACATTTACTGGGATGACTCGCGTGCTGAGAAAAAAGACGCCGCCTTTCAATCCTTCACCCTCACCGGCTATCTGGCCGACCAACAGGCTGCGCGTAAGCCATGAGACAGGCTGACGCTGGTTTTGGCTTGATTGAGCTGATGATTGCAATGACCTTGGGCTTGCTGCTGGTTCTGGGGATGACTCAGGTGTTCTTGAGTGCCCGTCAAACCTCTCTGGCTCAGACTGCGTCCGCTCAACTACAAGAAGATGCGCGTTATGTGTTGAGCAAAATAGCTCAGGAAATTCGCATGGCTGGCATGTTTGGCTGCTTGCCGTTGACGCAAATAATCAATGCGCCTGCCGCCTTTGGAACACCTGTTTCGTGGCAGGGAGCTGCACGTTCAGGAACGTTGCAAATGATTAGCGCAGATGTGGGGCCTCAGTCCGGCAAGCCTGACTGGACGGTTGTGACGGACTGCAAAAACCATGCGCAGGCTTTTGCTGGCGCGCAGACAGGATTGGGGCCTGGAGACATCGGCTTTGCGGTGCGTCGCATTGCATATCGTCATGCGGGGGGGCAATTAAGGAGCGGTTCCACTAACGCCGTGCTTCTGGACAATGTAGTCGCGTTCGACGTGAGCTTTGGTATGGCGGACTCCGTCGGGTCCAACGCGGTTGTGCGCTATGAGTACAGCCCTGCAGATGCCGCGAGCATTCGCAGTGTACGTATGGTCTTGACCTTGAGAGATCCGCGATCCCATGTAAAAGACCAGACCTACCACGTGGTAGTCGCCGTCCGTAACCGGCTGGGGTAAGGAGACGTATGCTGCCAGTGTTAGGGACGCAAAAAGGAATGGTGCTGTTGGTCAGCCTGGTATTTTTGATGCTGCTGGGGTTTTTGGGGCTATCTGCGATGGAAAGCGCCGCGCAGCAAGAAAAAATGGCGGGAGCAATACGGGTCGCCAATCAGTCATTTCAGGGGGCTGAAGCGGCGATGCATAGAGGGGAATCGTGGCTGCATGGGCAATGGCCAGGCATGACGGAGTGCAAAACACCGACGCGCTGCGCTCCGCCAGCAGAAGTACGTACTCGACGGTCACCGGGGTTAGACCCTCAGTCAGGTATTAACTGGATGCAAACTGAGCATGGCTTGTATGGCCTCCAGTTTCTGGGGCTTAGCATCCCGCGTTCAGCGTCCGAAACGAGCGGTTCTGTCTATTTGTATCGAATAACAGGGATTGGTCTGCGAGCTCAATCCCGGACGGTGCTCGAAACCCTTTATGCCCGCCACCAGATGGCGCAAGGGGAGGGGGCAGTTCCTGTTCAACGCTTTCGTCGGGTCATGTGGCGACAAATTCAATAGGAAGTGTATGCATGTTTAGGCCCACAGCAGGTTTTACCATGATCGAAATGATGATCGTGGTGGCGATCACCGGTATCCTTGGCGCCTTTGTTTATCAGCTTTACAGCGATTACATAAAGCGCGTGCACCGTTCTCAAATCGTGGTGTTGCTCTCTGAGCAAGCCCAAAGTCTAGAGCGGTTCTATACGAAAAACGGGTTATATAGCGGTCTGCCGGACATCAGTGCCGGCAATGACAACTACAGCATTACGTCAGACCTTTTAGACCATGCTTTTTTACTGACGGCTATACGGAAGGACGGCTCGCCCATGGCGAATGATTCGTGTGGGAACTACACGTTGGCGCATACCGGTCTGACAGCGATAACCCAGGCGGCCCCGGGCCTCACCGCACAGCAGTGTTGGGGGCGCTGACCTATTACTTTTGAATAAGGGCTGGACTGATAGATGGCTAGGCACCAACGGGTAGTGATTGTCGGAGGCGGAGTAATCGGCCTGCTGACTGCGTTTAATCTGGCCGCAGAAGTCGATCAGGTAATTCTGCTGGAGCGCGGTGGTGTCGGTCAGGAGTCTTCCTGGGCGGGCGGCGGGATCGTTTCGCCGCTTTATCCATGGCGTTACACCCCGGCCGTAACAGCGCTGGCCCACTGGTCCCAGGATTTTTACCCGCATTTGGCTGAACGTTTGTTGGCGACTACCGGGCTGGATCCGCAAGTGCATACGACGGGTCTTTACTGGCTTGATCTGGACGATGAGGCCCAAGCCCTGGCGTGGGCCCGGCAAGCCGGCAGGCCTTTGAGTTCGGTAGATATTGCGTCGGTCGAGAGCCATGTGCCCGTATTGGGCAGCGGTTTTTCCCGTGCTATTTACATGAAGGATGTGGCGAATGTACGGAATCCGCGGTTGGTTAAGTCACTAAAAGCGGCTCTGCAAGCGATGCCCAATGTCTCGGTCCACGAACAATCCGAGGTTCTGGGTTTTGTCAGGGAGGGAGAGCGGATTACGGGCGTCAATACGGTTAAAGGCTCCATATTGGGTGATGCCGTGGTATTGGCTGCCGGGGCCTGGAGTGGTGAACTGCTCAAGCTTTTGGATCTTGAGTTGCCCGTCGAGCCGGTCAAAGGCCAAATGATTTTGTACAAATGCGCTACGGATTTCTTGTCATGCATGGTGTTGGCGAACGGCCGCTACGCCATTCCACGTCGCGATGGCCATATCCTGATTGGTAGTACGCTGGAGCACGAGGGGTTCGACAAGACCCCAACCCAGAGCGCGCTCGAGAGCTTGAAGGCGTCGGCCGTGGCGTTGATTCCCGCATTGGCGGATGCCGAGCCCGTTGCGCATTGGGCCGGATTGCGTCCGGGATCTCCGCAGGGCATCCCGTATATCGGGCCGGTTCCCGGCTTAGAAGGGCTCTGGCTGAACTGCGGGCATTACCGCAATGGGTTGGTATTGGCGCCAGCATCGTGCCAGTTGTTTGCAGATTTGATGCTGGAGCGCACACCTATCATTGACCCGGCTCCGTACGCCCCTGCAGGGCGACTCTGAATAATTGCGTCTGCCTGGCAGCCTTGTGTTGCCAGGCTGAGACAGCAGTTGCTCAGCCTTTACTTGGGCCTTGCTCCAAATGGTTTTGGGTGCAATACCATTCTTGCCGTTGGCTCAGGGCGCGATCCCGGGGCAAGTGAACACCGCAATGGGCACAGCGCACCATCGGTTGGGCGCTGGGGGTACCCGGTTTTTGGGTGGTTGTAAGGCCCGATTTGTATTTGCGCCACAACCACACACCCGCAGCAATCAAGGCAACCCAGATCAGTAAACGAAACATGGCTCATCGCTAATTGAGAAAAGATGCGCCAGTTTAGCCAAGGACCTGTAAAGCGCCCAGCAACAAATGCGACGCAAAAAAAAGAGCCCCGGAAGGCTCTTTTTTTGGGTTTGACGATTAGTCGAAAAGACCGAAGGTCATGTAGCTGAACCATGAGCGGCTGGTGTCTTCCGTCTCTGGCGCTTCGATGATATTGCCGTCGGCATCTTTAGGTTTCAGCTCGGCAGGAATGGCATCTTTTGCATCCTGGAATTGCTTCTGCACGTCCTGGTTGGCGCGGGTTTCACCCGGTGGCAGAGGCGTACTGGATTCAATCAGGCCCAACGTTGCCTTGCTCAACCACGAGCGGTTGTCGGCTTCGGACACTTGAGGCACAAACTGACCGTCAACCAGGCTTGGGTGGTTCGGGTAGTTGTCTTTGAGCACTTCGAGGCTGGTGTCAGCCAGTTTGTCGAGGTGCAGGCGCTGGTAAGACTCAACCATCACTGCCAGGCCGTCAGCGACCGAGGGCGTTTCCTGGAAGTTTTCAACCACGTACCGGCCACGGTTGGCCGACGCCACATAGGCCTGACGGGTCAGGTAGTAGTGCGCCACGTGGATTTCGTACGCAGCCAGCAGGTTGCGCAGATAAATCATGCGCTGCTTGGCATCCGGGGCGTAGCGGCTGTTGGGGAAGCGGCTGGTGAGCTGGGCAAACTCGTTATACGAGTCACGGGCCGCACCGGGGTCACGCTTGGTCATGTCCAGCGGCAGGAAGCGCGCCAGCAGGCCAACGTCCTGGTCAAACGAAGTCAGGCCTTTGAGGTAGTAGGCGTAATCAACGTTCGGGTGCTGGGGGTGCAGGCGGATAAACCGCTCTGCGGCGGACTTGGCAGCTTCCGGCTCGGAGTTTTTATAGTAGGCGTAGATCAGTTCAAGCTGAGCCTGGTCGGCATAGCGGCCGAACGGGTAGCGTGACTCAAGTGCCTTCAGTTTGGCGGTTGCACTGGTATAGCTGTGGTTGTCCAGATCGGCCTGTGCCTGCTGGTACAGCTCGACTTCGCTGAGGTTTTCGTCAACGACTTCCTTTGTCGACGAGCAAGCGGCGGTCAGTGCGAGGATGGCGATCAGCAGCAGGTGTCTCACTTGCATGGCGGCTTGCGTCCCTATGACGGCCGCTGTCTTGGGCGAGGCCGTCCTGTTATGATGAGCGCCCCGTGAAAAGCCTCGGGGCAAAAGACGCCGTATTTAACCACAAGCGCGCAGCCGAAACCAAAGGCTTGGCGCCGTCCTGATGAGCATGTCCGAGAAAATACTACTTCGCGCAGAGGTGCCGTCCGAATTGGGCGGCCAACGCCTCGATCAAGTCGCCGCACAATTATTCGCTGAGCACTCGCGCTCGCGCCTTTCCGCCTGGATCAAAGACGGCCGCCTCACTGTGGACGGAGACGTCATACGTCCCCGTGACATCGTGCATGGTGGCGCCATCTTGGAGCTGACTGCAGAGCAGGAAGCCCAGGGTGAGTGGATCGCCCAGGACATTCCCCTCGACATCGTTTACGAAGACGATGACATCCTGGTGATCAACAAACCTGCGGGTTTGGTGGTGCACCCGGCTGCGGGGCATGCTGATGGCACTTTGCTCAATGCGTTGCTGCACCACGTACCGGACATTATTAATGTGCCGCGTGCGGGGATCGTGCATCGCCTCGACAAAGACACCACGGGTTTGATGGTGGTCGCCAAGACCATTCAGGCGCAGACGCAGTTGGTTGCTCAATTGCAGAGCCGCAGTGTCAGCCGGATTTATGAGTGCATTGTTATCGGTGTCGTCACCGCCGGGGGCAAGATCGATGCGCCCATCGGCCGTCACGGCCAGCAACGCCAGCGCATGGCGGTAATGGAAGGTGGCAAGCAAGCGGTGAGTCATTACCGCGTGCTTGAGCGCTTCCGTTCCCACACCCATGTGCGCGTTAAGCTGGAAACCGGGCGTACGCACCAGATCCGTGTGCATATGTCTCACATTAACTTCCCGTTGGTCGGAGACCCTGCCTACGGCGGTCGTTTCCGTATCCCGCCGGCAGCCAGTGTAACCATGGTCGAGTCCTTGAAAAACTTCCCGCGTCAGGCGCTGCATGCGCGTTTCCTGGAGCTGGATCATCCGACGACCGGTAAACGCATGAGCTGGGAATCTCCGCTGCCTGACGATTTTGTCTGGTTGTTGACGCTGCTTAAGCAAGACCGCGAGGCGTTCATCGGATGAGCGCGTTCCTGATCCCTGACTGGCCTGCGCCGGCAGGCATCAGGGCCTGCGTAACCACCCGTGCGGGCGGCGTCAGTCAGGCGCCGTACGACAGCTTCAATCTTGGCGATCATGTCGACGACGATCCGCATGCCGTTGCTCTGAATCGCCAGCACCTGACCCGCACCTTTCGCGTACAGCCCGCCTGGCTTAGCCAGGTCCACGGGGTTGTGGTTGCGCCTGCCGATCCCTCGCAGATCGTTGAGGCGGATGCCAGTTGGACTTCAACGCCGGGCATTGCGTGCACGGTTATGACGGCCGACTGCCTGCCTGCCCTGTTCTGCAACCGTGCGGGTACGCGCGTGGCTGCAGCGCATGCAGGCTGGCGCGGGCTGGCAGCCGGGGTGCTTGAAGCTGCGGCACGTAGCCTTCATGTTGAGCCTCAGGACATAGTGGTCTGGCTTGGTCCAGCCATTGGCCCCAAGGCATTTGAGGTCGGTGGCGAGGTGCGTGATGTTTTTATTAACGACATGCCCCAAGCCGCCTCGGCGTTCGTGCCAAGCACTCATCCCGGTCGCTATATGGCTGATATCTATGAGCTGGCGCGCCTGCGTCTGGCGCGTTGCGGTATTGATGCCGTGTACGGCGGCGGGTTTTGCACGGTGACCGACCCGCGTTTCTTTTCCTACCGCCGCAGCCCGCGTACGGGTCGCTTCGCTTCGCTGGTCTGGATCGAAACACCGTCCAGCTGATCTGTGTCATTTGTCATACGCTTGAAACTCCCAGAATTGCCCGCATCTACTAAGGTATCTGGCAGGTTTCTTCATTCAGGAGTTTCCATCCCTCCGGCCTGCTCATAAGGAAGGTGACGAATGCGTATAGATAGATTAACCAGCAAGTTGCAATTGGCATTGTCCGATGCTCAGTCATTGGCTGTCGGCCATGATCATCCGGCGATTGAGCCAGCGCACTTGATGCAGGCATTGCTGGAGCAGCAGGGCGGCTCGATCAAGCCATTGCTGATGCAAGTCGGTTTCGATGTAAACAGCCTGCGTAAAGAGCTGACCAAAGAGCTCGATCAACTGCCAAAAATTCAGAATCCGACCGGCGACGTCAACATGTCGCAGGATTTGGCGCGTCTGTTGAATCAGGCGGACCGTCTGGCGCAACAAAAAGGCGATCAGTACATCACCAGCGAAGTCGTATTGCTGGCCGCCATGGACGAAAACAGCAAGTTGGGCAAGTTGTTGCTGGGGCAGGGCGTTAGCAAAAAAGCGCTTGAAAACGCCATCAATAATTTGCGCGGCGGTGAAGCCGTCAATGACCCCAATGCTGAAGAGTCCCGTCAGGCGTTAGACAAGTACACCATTGACCTGACCAAGCGCGCCGAAGAAGGCAAGCTCGATCCGGTGATTGGTCGTGACGATGAAATTCGCCGCACCATTCAAGTGCTGCAACGCCGGACCAAAAACAACCCGGTGTTGATCGGTGAGCCTGGTGTGGGTAAAACCGCGATTGCCGAAGGTCTGGCTCAGCGCATCATTAACGGCGAAGTGCCTGATGGCCTTAAAGGCAAACGTCTGTTGTCGCTGGATATCGGTGCTCTGATTGCAGGTGCCAAGTTCCGGGGTGAATTCGAGGAGCGCCTGAAAGCGCTGCTGAACGAGCTGTCTAAACAGGAAGGTCAAATCATCCTGTTCATTGACGAACTGCATGTCATGGTCGGCGCCGGTAAAGGCGAAGGAGCCATGGATGCGGGCAATATGCTCAAGCCAGCGTTGGCGCGGGGCGAGTTGCATTGCGTGGGTGCAACCACGCTCAACGAGTACCGTCAGTACATTGAAAAGGATGCTGCCCTTGAGCGCCGCTTCCAGAAAGTACTGGTCGACGAGCCAAGCGAAGAAGACACCATCGCGATCCTGCGGGGCTTGAAAGAGCGTTATGAAGTGCACCACAAAGTCGCGATTACGGACGGTGCCATTATTGCAGCGGCCAAGCTTAGCCATCGCTACATCACTGATCGGCAGTTGCCTGACAAAGCGATTGACCTGATTGACGAAGCCGCCAGCCGCATTCGCATGGAAATCGACTCCAAGCCTGAAGTGCTGGACCGTCTGGAGCGCCGCCTGATTCAGTTGAAGGTTGAAGCGCAGGCGCTGAAGAAAGAAGAAGACGAGGCTGCGAAAAAACGGCTCGAAAAATTGCAGGAAGAAATTGAGCGCCACGAGCGTGAATATTCTGACCTGGAAGAAATCTGGACTTCGGAAAAAGCCGAAGTGCAGGGCTCTGCCCAGATCCAGCAAAAGATCGAGCAAGCCCGCCAGGAACTCGAAGTGGCACGTCGCAGCGGTAATCTCAACCGCATGGCCGAGTTGCAGTACGGGATCATCCCGGACCTGGAACGCAGCCTGCAAATGGTTGATGAGCACAGCAAGACTGAGAACCAGTTGTTGCGCAGCAAGGTGACTGAGGAAGAGATCGCTGAAGTTGTGTCGAAATGGACCGGTATTCCTGTGTCCAAAATGCTCGAAGGCGAGCGCGACAAGTTGATGAAGATGGAAAGCTTGCTGCACGAGCGCGTGATTGGTCAGGACGAGGCCGTGGTGGCCGTGTCCAATGCCGTGCGTCGCTCACGTGCTGGCTTAAGTGATCCGAATCGCCCAAGCGGCTCGTTTATGTTCCTTGGCCCAACCGGTGTGGGTAAAACCGAGTTGTGCAAGGCGTTGGCCGAGTTCCTCTTTGATACGGAAGAGGCGATGGTGCGAATCGACATGTCCGAGTTCATGGAGAAACATTCCGTGGCTCGACTGATCGGTGCTCCACCAGGCTATGTGGGTTATGAAGAAGGTGGCTATCTGACCGAGGCCGTACGGCGTAAGCCTTACTCGGTGATCCTGCTGGATGAGGTTGAGAAGGCTCACCCGGACGTCTTCAACGTGTTGCTGCAAGTGCTTGAAGATGGCCGGTTGACTGACAGCCACGGTCGCACGGTTGACTTCCGCAATACCGTGATCGTGATGACCTCCAACCTGGGCTCTGCACAGATCCAGGAGTTGGTGGGCGATCGTGAGGCGCAACGTGCGGCAGTGATGGATGCGGTGAGTACTCACTTCCGTCCGGAGTTTGTGAACCGGATCGACGAAGTGGTGATCTTCGAGCCTCTGGCCCGTGATCAGATCGCTGGCATTGCCGAGATTCAGTTGGGTCGCCTGCGCAGCCGTCTGGCTGAACGCGACCTGAGCCTGGAGCTGAGCCAGGAGGCTCTGGATAAGTTGATTGCGGTTGGTTACGACCCTGTGTATGGCGCGCGTCCTCTGAAACGTGCAATCCAGCGCTGGATCGAAAACCCGCTGGCACAACTGATTCTCTCGGGTCAGTTCCTGCCGGGAACCACCGTGGTGGCCAGCGTCAAAGACGACGAAATCGTCTTTGCATAAGGCCTGTTATCGGTGCTTTGAAAGGGGGCCTCGCAGTGCGAGGCCCTTTTTTTGGTTTTTTTTACATAGGGTGTTGATCTGTAAGGAAAACGCGAGTAAAGTGCGCCCCGCAGTCAGTCACCCGCAACGACAACTTGGCCCAAACCAAGGCGTCAGTTAGAAGAGCTAAATCATTGTCTTCTAACGAAAAAAAAGGGTTGACAAGGGTTTCAAAGGTTGTAAAATGGCCCGCCTCAGAGACGACAACGCGGAGATGCGCTGAAGTCAACGAGAATTGCAAAGAGTTACAAAGTAGTATTGCAGCGCCGTTGTAGATTGAAATATGTAGTTCCGCGATAGCTCAGTTGGTAGAGCAAATGACTGTTAATCATTGGGTCCCTGGTTCGAGTCCAGGTCGTGGAGCCATTTTCAAGCCGGGGTATAGCGCAGTCCGGTAGCGCGCCTGCTTTGGGAGCAGGATGTCAGGAGTTCGAATCCCCTTACCCCGACCATTTTTGGGTCGTTAGCTCAGTTGGTAGAGCAGTTGGCTTTTAACCAATTGGTCGTAGGTTCGAATCCCACACGACCCACCATTTTTGGCTCCAGTTCGCTGGGGTTAGATCTTAAGATCAGAGGCCAAAAGCGCTGATCGCAGAAGGCGCCTCTTTGAAGGTGCCTTTTTTTTACCGGGGTATAGCGCAGTCCGGTAGCGCGCCTGCTTTGGGAGCAGGATGTCAGGAGTTCGAATCCCCTTACCCCGACCATTTTCTGCCCGGCAGTAATGGGTGTAGAAAATAAGGTGCTAATGCCAGTTGCATTAGCTGCCATGAAAAAAGCGTCCTTAGGGACGCTTTTTTTTTGCTCATGAATTTATCGTGATGCCGTGTCGGTGCTCTGTAACTGTGACAAGCCCTGGGCACCCCGGGCCGATCAGGTTTTAGCGGCCTTGTCGTCGGCATCCTGCAAATCCTGCAAAGCTGCCGAATATTGATCTGCCTCGGCCTTCGGCACCATCTGCCATGAGGGTTTGCGCAGGGCATAGAAGACAAACGGCGGGGCGCCTGCCACGATCAATCCCAGCAACAAAATCCCTGCGTATTCAAAAAACGGCATGCTGCTGAAGTTATTCGGTGGAATAAAACCGAAGATCAACGCCACGCACGTTGAAAACAACCCCAGGTAGCACCAGCCATGCAGCCCCTTGAGCACGTAACCACGTTTAACAGTGGGCTGGGTTTTGCGTAGCTTCATGGCGGACATAAACATGAATACGTAAATGATCAGGTACATCAATGCCGCCATGGCGCTGATCATCCAGAACGCATCGGATACGTTGTCGATGAAGATGTAAATCGTCGAAAGCAACGTGACGATAATGGCCTGTAAATACAAAATGTTTTTTTGCACGCCTTTGCTGTTCACTTTTTGCATCACTGGTGGAAGCATTCCCGCCTTACCCACAAACAGCAGGCCGGTGGAGGGTCCGGCCGTCCACGCGAGTACGCCGCCCAATGCGCCAATGATCAGCAAAATGGCCATGATAGGCGTGGCCCAAGGCATGTTGAACCCTTCGAAGAAGGCTGCGTATGCCTGAATAACGCCCGCAGTCAGGCTCGTCGAATCCGCCGGCACGACCAGTGAAATCGCGACAGTCGGCGGGATGAACACCAGCAGAATCATAAAAAAGGCCAGCAGAATGGCGCGGGGCATTTCTTTTTGCGGGTTACGCAATTCGCGCGCGTGAATGGCGTTCATTTCGATACCGGCAAAGGCCAGGAAGTTACTCACAATCAACACCAGGCCAGTGATGGCGCCGGTGAATTCACGCCACAAATCCGGATGCAGATTGTGCGCGCCGGTTTTGACGGTGGAGTGTGTGTCGAAGATGGCCGGAATCAATGCATCCCAGGTCAGAGGTGCAGCCGATTTGTGCCCCAGCACCAGCCAGGCCACGCCCAGCAGAACCAGTAAAGCGGCGGGCAGAGCCGTACCCAGAAGCATGAACCACGACGTCAGCTTGGACAGGGTTGTCAGCCCGTTAAGGGCAACAAACGTCGACAACCAATACAGAACAATGATGACCGCAGCCGTAAACACCCCGCTCTTGGCCAGTTCAGGGTTGATCAGGTAGGCCATGGTACTTGCACCGAACCCAAGCACAATCGGGTACCAGACCACCACTTGTATCCACATGAACCACATGATGAAAAAGCCGGGGCGGTCGCCGTAAGCTTGCCTGACCCAGCCATAGATGCCTCCGTTCCAGCCGGTTCCCAGTTCAGAGGCGACCAGTGAGACCGGGATGAAAAACAGCAGCGCCGGGATGACATAGAGAAAAATTGAACCCAGGCCGTAAACCGCCATGCTTGGCAATGAGCGGATACTGGCAACAGCCGCAACCATCATGAAACAGATGGTTAACCATGACATGTAAGTTTTAGCTTTACTGGTGGTAGCCATATTGCCTCCCTTCTTGCGCGTCAGTGCAGCAGGCTCAAATTGAGCGTGCGGCTAAGGTGTTCAGCAGCCAGTTGGCCACGAACGCTGTTGCCCGCAACATCCAGCGGCGGGGCAAATGCCGCAATTGCGCAGACCCCCGGAACCACCGCGAGAATCCCGCCGCCAACCCCGCTTTTGCCAGGTAGCCCCACCTTGTAATACCAGTCGCCCGTCGTGTCATAGAGGCCATTCATGGTCATTTCAGCCAGAATGGGCGCCACGGTTTTGGCAGCGATCACCTGCTTGTACGTCACGGGGTTGACCCCGCCATTGGCCAGTGTTGCTCCCATCGTGACCAAGTCATGGCAGGTGATCGCAACCGAGCACTGGCGGGTATACACATCGCACACCTCCATCGGGTCGGCATACATATAGCCGTAGCTTTGAAGCAGCCAGGCAATGCCGCGATTGTGCTGATTGGTCGAGGCTTCAGAGGCGTACACCTCTTCATTGACGACCAGATCGCGTCCGGCAAAAGCGTTGTACGTGGAATGAATTTGCGTCCAGCGCTGGGTCGAATTTTCGGCCTTGAGCAGGCTGACCGTTGCCATGGCCCCGGCGTTGACGAAGGGATTGAGCGGTCGTCCTTTGTGCAGCTCTAGTGCCACAACAGAGTTGAAAGGTTCGCCGGTCGGATCGCAGCCAATTTTGCTGCGCAAGGATTGCGGCCCGATGTCATCCAGTACATGGGCGAGGGTAAACACCTTTGAAATCGACTCGATGGCAAAGGCGTAATCGGTGTCGCCGACCTCGGCATGGGTGCCGTCACAAAACATGATGCTGATGCCGAACAGATTGGCAGGGACAGACGCCAGGTACGGAATGTAACTGGCGTTTTTTCCGTGGTGATTGCTGGCAAAACGTTGATGGGCTTCGTGCAGTGCGTGGGTCACTGATCCGTCAACCGTGAGAGGTTGTGTTTTCATTGCGCTCGCTCCGTGCGTACGTTGAGTCGCCGGGAACTATAGGACGGAATTTCCGGACATGCCCGCAGGCAGGGCAAAGTCAAAATGCTTGTCTATGCTCTTAGCCCAACGCTGAGCCAGTGAAGAGGAGGTCGGCCAGCCAAGGTCCATTATTCAAGGAGAGCTCCCATGGCGCTGCACCGCATCAAACGTCATACCGGCACGGATCCTGTCTTTGGTTCTTCGGCATTGGCTCATGCCGCGGCTACCAAACGTTTTCCCGAAGCCGAGCAGGCTGCGCGTGAGGTTTACCAGCTTGTGCACGACGAGCTGTATCTGGACGGCAACGCCCGCCAGAACCTCGCGACGTTCTGTCAGACCTGGGAAGAGGATGAAGTGCACAAGCTCATGGACCTGTCTATCGACAAGAACATGATCGACAAGGACGAATACCCTCAATCCGCCGAACTCGAAAGCCGCTGCATTCACATGCTGGCGGATCTGTGGCATTCGCCGTCGGCTGCAACCACCATCGGTACGTCGACAGTCGGTTCCAGCGAGGCCTGCATGTTGGGCGGGCTGGCAGCATTGTGGCGTTGGCGGGCCGCTCGCAAAGCAGCGGGCAAACAGGCCACGACACCGAATATGGTCTGCGGGCCGGTGCAAGTGTGCTGGCACAAATTTGCGCGTTACTGGGATGTTGAAATCCGCGAGGTGCCCATGTCGGACGGGCAATGGTTCATGACGCCAGAGGACATGCTCGAGCGCGTCGATGAAAACACCATTGTTGTGGTGCCGACCTTTGGTCAAACCTTTACCGGCCTGTATGAAACCGTGAAGCCGTTGTCCGATGCGCTGGACGATCTGGAAAAGCGCAAGGGTCTGAACGTTGCCCTTCATGTAGACGGCGCCAGTGGCGCCATGCTTGCGCCGTTTTGCGCGCCGGATATTGAGTGGGATTTTCGTTTGTCGCGGGTTAAATCCATCAGCACTTCCGGGCACAAGTTCGGACTCGCGCCCTTGGGGGCGGGGTGGGTCGTGTGGCGGGATGTGCAGGATCTTCCGGAAGGGCTGATATTCCACGTGAATTATCTTGGGGGCGATATGCCGACTTTCGCCCTTAATTTTTCCCGCCCGGCCGGGCAGATCATCGCCCAGTACTACAACTTTTTACGCCTGGGCCGTGAAGGGTATGAACGCATTCACTCGGCGTGTTACGAAACGGCGCAATTTTTGGCCCGTGAACTGGTGAAAATCGGGCCGTTTGAAATGCTCTATAACGGCGACCCTCAATTGGGCATCCCGGCGCTGACCTGGCGATTAAAACCCGGCGTTGAAACCCATTTCTCGCTTTACGATCTGGCAGACCGTTTGCGGGTGAGGGGCTGGCTTGTACCGGCGTACAGCCTTCCGGCCAACGTTGAAAACGTTGTTGTACAACGGATTCTGGTGCGTCAGGGGCTGTCGATCGACATGGCTAAATTGCTGTTGGCGGACTTTGAGCGGGACATCAAGTTCTTTGACGAGCATGCGCCACACGGTTTCAAAGGCCGTGAAGCTGAAGCGGGGAATCACGCAGGACGCTGATTTGTCCGAACTGCCGCAGGCTGCGAGTCTTACCCGCGAAGCCTGCGGTTATTGCACACAAATTTAAAGCCGGATTAGTGCAGTTTCAGACGCGGTTCAGTGCCGCGTCCGATCCGACTGCCCAGCATCAGCATCAACGTTCGGAACGTGCCGTAGAGCGCCATTTGGTGCATACGGTACAACGAGATATAGAACATCCGCGCCAGCCAGCCTTCCAGCATGACTGTGCCCATCAGGCTGCCCATCAAGTTACCCACAGCCGAGAAACTCGACAGCGAGATCAGCGAACCGTAATCGCGGTAGTGATAATCGGGCAGGTCAGATTTGCCTTCAAGGCGCATTTTTAGCGATTTGGCCAGCAGCGATGCCTGTTGATGAGCCGCTTGCGCGCGAGGCGGCACCATCCGGTCAGTGCCCGGTTGCGGGCAGGCTGCGCAGTCACCGAAAGCAAAGATATTGTCATCGCGGGTGGTTTGCAGGGTTGGGCGCACGACCAGTTGATTGATACGGTTTGTCTCCAGCCCCGCAATGTCCTGCAAGAAGCCTGGTGCACGAATGCCCGCGGCCCACACCTTCAAGCTTGCAGGAATCACCTGGCCTTCTTTGGTGATCAGGCTATCAGCGGTCACTTCGCTCACGGCCGAATTAGTCAGGACAGTAACGCCCAGTTTTTCCAGGGTTTTATGCACAGGCCCGCCGATGCGCTCGGGCAGCGCTGGCAGTACGCGTGGCCCTGCCTCGATCACAGTGATGTGCATGTTTTCCGGCTTGATACGGTCTAGACCATACGCCGCCAGCTCATGGGCCGCATTGTGCAGCTCGGCCGCCAACTCAACACCCGTTGCCCCCGCACCCACGATGGCCACGCTGATGTTTTCAATGGTGTCTGTTTGCCCGGCGTGCGCACGCAGGTAATGGTTCAGCAATTGCTGGTGGAATTTTTCGGCTTGTTTGCGCGTGTCCAAAAACAGGCAATGCTCGGCTGCGCCTTTAGTGCCGAAGTCGTTGGTGGTGCTGCCGACTGCGATCACCAGGGTGTCATAGCTAAGCTCGCGGGCAGGCACCAGTTCTTCGCCTTTTTCGTCGAGGGTTGCCGACAATGAGATCTTTTTCAGCTCACGGTCCAGACCACTCATGCGGCCCAGCTGGAACTCGAAGTGGTTCCATTTGGCTTGGGCGACGTAGTTGAGTTCGTCTTCGGAGGAGTTCAACGAACCGGCCGCTACTTCATGCAGCAGCGGTTTCCAGATATGGGTCAGGTTGGCATCGACCAGCGTCACGCTGGCTTTACCGCGTTTACCCAGGGTTTTGCCCAGGCGGGTCGCCAACTCCAGGCCGCCGGCGCCGCCGCCGACAATCACAATACGATGGGACATAGGTATCACTCACAAGGCTTGAAAAAAAATTCTGTGCCTGAGTCCCGTGGGCGAGCGCAATGCAGCTCATAGCGCCAGGTAACTCAGGAGGCGGCTCAAAAAGCCCAGACCGATCACCACAATCAGCACCACCCCAAGGAGCATCCACGGCCTGAAGGGCCGGCGCTCAACCTGGTGTTGTGGCAGTTGCAGGTACTCTTCGACACGCTGTTGGTCATCTGGTTTCAGGCGACTGGACATAGAGTTTGCCTCGTCAGATAGACGTTGCGGAATGTGTAAAAGCTACAGCAGAGCGTTAACCGGGATGAAATGAAGCATAGCCGTTGGGGCCCAAAGGCTCGACCCGCAGTTCGTCGTCTAGACGAATGATCCCGCTTTCTATAACCCTTGCGGTAATGCCCCCATGACCGCGTACCGCCTGGAATGTGCCAGCACCGAGCCGCAGCTCTAGCCGTGCACACGGCTGGCACCAACCGGTGGTCTCGAATATCGCGCGCCCGATGCGGAAGCGTCGGCCTTTGAGGCTGAACAGATTGATCCCGCTGACCACGATATTGCGCCGCAAATCCTGAGGTAAAACGGGGTTTTCGGCGGGGCGCCCCAGCAAGGCGTTGATCACCGCCAAGTGTTCCCACTGAATCAAGGTAACTTGCCGCGCATTGCGCGCACCGGGCCGGGCATGATCGCCGGTCAGTCCGGCTTCGCGACGCGCTTCCACTGCATCGAGTACCACCAGGTCGGCGCGAGATTGCGGGCGCACGCCAATCCAGCGTACGCGCCCGGTTTGCGGTACTTCAGCAATCAACGCCTGCAAAGGACTCACAGGCTGATCCCGACATCGAAAATAATGCTGCGTCCCAAATTGCTGCGCAGAAAGTCTGGAGCGTGCGGCTGTGCAAACAACACCCTGGCAAACGTCGGGCCTACCAGCGACAGTGAGCGCCAGCCCATGCGCAGGTACTCGGTAGGCGGCGGAAAGTGGCTATTGAGATCCAGTACTTCGCGCTTGAGGCTGGAAAACGCAATGATGTCCAACTGCCCCAGATCAATGTCGCGCTCACGGTAATTGGTGGCTTTTTTGTGCAGTGTCGGCCCCAGCCGTTGCAGCAGTTTGCTGGCCGGAATGCGTTTAGGGCGAGCTTCACGGCGCACGAGCTGGCTCAGGGAGTAGGCATTGCGCCGCCGCTGCAACTCGTCGCGCCATTCATCACTGAGGCGTCGTCCTTCGTCGAGCACAAAAAACACCTCAAACCGCGCATCGCGAAACAGCACGTCAGGCGGTTCCTGATCGGGCTGTGTGAAATCCTGCGTGTGGTAGCTGATGTTCAAGCCTTGCAGCAGGCGCTGGCAAACCCAACGCTCACGCTCCCACTTGCGGGCATTGGACAAAAAGGCATTGGCTTGCTCGGCCTGTATGGTTAACAGGCGTAAATAATCAGAGTCATCCATAGGCGCAGCTTAGCCTCGAAACAGGTGTGACTGGAAGTGCGGGTGTAGACTGAGCCGCATGACAAACACGGGCATCTGGCAGGGAGGGTGGAGCGGTGTGCTTGAGCAATGTTAAGTGGGGGGTGCACGCATGATTGCGGCCGAGGTTTTATCCACGCCAACGATGGTGATGGGCTGGTTGCTTTACGTGCCTGTCGTGCTTTGGGCAGTCCTGCGGGCGCCGTGGGTCGAATTGTTTGCCGACACGCGGCGCCAGCATTTGCTGTTTGGTACGGTGTTCGCGCTATTTTTACTGTGGCTGGTTCGCCGCGACTTTGACACCGGCGTTTCATATCACTTCATCGGCCTGACAGTCGTCACTTTGCTATTGGATTGGCCGCTTGCCATTATCGGTGCGCTCATGACACAAGTGGGGTTGGTGCTCCTGGGGCGACAGGATTTGGCCGCCATGGGCGTCAATGGCGTGCTGTTGATTCTATTGCCGATTGCCGTCACCGAGGCCTGCGCGCACCTGGTCGAGCGTGCGCAACCGCGCAATCCGTTTGTGTACATTTTTTGCTCAGGTTTTTTTGCAGCAGCACTGGCGGCCTTGCTGTGTCTGCTGGCGGGGCTAGGCGTGCTATGGCTGGATGGCCTGTTTGTCATGCCGCAATGGCTGGAGGATTTTATCGGTTACCTATGGCTGATCATCTTCCCCGAGGCCTTTATCAACGGGATGCTGGTGACGGCGCTGGTGGTGTTTTGCCCGGAGTGGCTGGAAACCTTCAACCGCACTCGCTACCTCGCGGCACCGTGGAAGGATGACGAACCCAAAAATTAACGTGTTGCCGCGAGGCCGCGAGCGTGTCGATTGAACCGCTCGCAGCCTGGCGCAGCGGCTACGCGGGGGATGAATCAATGAATACGCGGCGCCAGCTCTTCTGAAAACATATCCTCTTCTGCATCCGGGCTGACCGGAATTTTGTGTTCTTCACTGGCCCATGCGCCCAGGTCGATGAGTTTGCAACGGTCCGAGCAGAAAGGCCGGAACGCACTGGCAGCGGTCCATTCCACGGCAGTGCCGCACGTCGGGCAGTCTACGGTCATTGGTTTGGTCATGATTGGCCTCCACGCAAAGTTAAATAGTAGTGATGCAAGCGCTCGACTTCAGTCTGTAACGCCTTCAAATCGTTGTCGTTGACCAGCACATCATGGGCATGGCGCAGGCGTTCTTCACGGCTGGCCTGTACTTTGAGAATGGCCCGGACTTGCTCTTCGCTGGTGTTGTCGCGCAACAAGGTTCGCTGAATTTGCAGTGCTTGGGGAGCATCAATGACCAGCACGCGCTGGGTGGTCGCGTACTGCCCGGATTCGACCAGTAATGGCGATACCAAGATCGCATAGGGTGATGTCGCCTGAGCCAGGTTCTGAGCGATCTCATCGCGGATCAACGGGTGAAGCAAAGCCTCCAGCCACAGCCGCTGCTGTGGGTCGGCAAAGATCAATTTGCGCAAGGCGCCGCGATCAAGATGCCCGTCGGCTTGCAACACGTCGGCACCAAAGTGCTCTGCGATTTTATCCAGCGCCGGGCGGCCCGGTTCGACCACCCAGCGCGCGGCATGGTCGGCATCCACGACATGAATGCCCAGCGCAGCAAAGTGATCGGCTGCCGCGCTTTTGCCGCTGCCGATACCGCCGGTCAGGCCCAGAATCCAGGGTTTGGAAGATGCGGTATTCATTTCAGGTCGCAAGTTGCCAATAGAAAGCGGTCATTTGACCACCCCAGAGCAATGCAATCCACCCGGCGATGGCCAGATAGGGGGCAAACGGGATGGCCGTTGCGCGATGAGCGCGGCGCATCAGCAGCAAACTCACACCTACCAGAGCCCCGACCAGCGATGACAGCAGGATCGTTAACGGCAACACCGATACGCCACCCCAGGCTCCAAACAGTGCCAATAGCTTGAAATCTCCGTGACCCATGCCGTCCTTGCCGGTGATTAATTTGAACAACCAGAACACCGACCATAGGCTCAGGTAACCCAAGGCTGCCCCCCAAACGGCCTGCGACAGGCTGGTGAACAGCTCGAAGCTGTTGAGCAGCAGGCCCAGCCACAGCAACGGCAATACCAGCACATCGGGCACGATTTGATGGCGGGCGTCGATCAGGCAAATGGCAATCAGGCCCCAGCTCAGCAACAGCACCCAGCCAGCCTGGGGGCTTAAGCCAAAATGCCAGGCCACAAAGCCGGACACGAGGCCGCAAGCCAGTTCGGTCAGGGGGTAGCGAGGGCTGATGGCGGTTTTGCACTGCGAGCACTTGCCGCGCAGGAGTGCATAACTGAGCAGCGGGATGTTCTCCCAGGGACGCAAGCGGTGTTGGCATTCTGGGCAATGAGAGGCGGGCAGCCACAGGTTGTACGTCGTTTTACTGTTCGCGGCGGGAAGCTCTAGCACTTCACGTGCCTGAGCCTGCCAGTCCTGTTCCAGCATTTTTGGCAAGCGCCAGACCAGTACGTTCAGGAAACTGCCGACCAACAGGCCCAGCAACAAGGCACACCCGAAAAACGCAGCGGGGTGGACGCTCAAAAAATCGATCATGCTCAAATCACTTGGCCCAGTTTGAAAATAGGTAAATACATGGCAATGACCAGACCGCCTACCACAATCCCCAGTACTACCATGATTGCGGGCTCCATCAGCGTTGTCAGGTTATCGACGAGGTTGTCGACCTCGCTCTCATAATAGGTGGCTACGTGATTGAGCATGCTGTCCAATGTGCCTGACTCTTCGCCAATGGCTGTCATCTGAATCGCCATGCCCGGGAATACGCCACTGCTAGCCATGGCAACATGGATCTGTGTGCCCGTGGCGACGTGTTGCTTGAGCCGTAGCACGGCTTCTTTCAGCACGCTGTTGCCGGTCGCGCCTGCGACTGAATCCAGCGCTTCGAGCAGTGGCACACCGGCCGCCAGGGTGGTGGAAAGGGTGCGGGCAAAACGTGCAATCGCTGACAGTTGTAACAACTGCCCGGTGACAGGGACTTTCAGCAGCAGGGCGTCCAAGCGATGGCGCAGGGTGGCTGAGGCTCTGTAGTAATGATGGATGATGGCCGCAGCGCATGCGGTGCCCAGTAAAAGCCAAAGCCCGTGGCGTTGCAATGCCTCTGACAAGCCAATGACCCACAACGTAAACACGGGCAGTTGCGCGTTGAACGAAGCAAACACAGCCTGAAACTGCGGCACCACTTTTATCAACAGAATGCCGCTGACCAGCACTGCCACCAGCAATACGGCGATGGGGTATGTCATGGCTTTTTTGATTTTCTTTTTTAAGACTTCGGACTTTTCTTTGTAGGTCGCGATACGTTGCAGCATCACATCCAGCGCACCTGCTTGCTCCCCGGCCTCCACCAGATTGCAGAACAGTGTGTCGAAGTGATTCGGTTTCTTACGCAGCGCCGCGGTGAGGCTGTTTCCGGCAGCGATGTCCTGTGTCAATTCGATGATCAGTTGGCGCATGGCGCACTGCTCGAACCCTTTGCCAATCACCTCCAACGCTTGCAAAAGAGGGACGCCCGACTGGATCAACGTCGCCAGTTGGCGACTGAACAGGGTGATGTCTGACGCACTGACCGACCTGCCGGAGCGACTGCGCGAGGTACGTTGTCGCCTAATGGTGCGCACACTGATCCCTTGGCGCCGCAGTTGGGCGCGAAGCTCGGCGTGCCCTTTGGCATTGAGTTCCCCGGTGTGAGTGGCGCCGTTGGCATCCTTGCCTTCCCAACGATATCTATACGTGTCGGCCATGATTTCGTCCTTGAGCATAGGCGCGTTCAGTTGCGCCGTGCGTGTCAAAGACTAGACAGCGCCAGAGGCGCGACTTGAGCCAGTGCATGTCCAAAGGTGTCAAACGCTGTTGTTCAGAAGCTTCTGACAACGATCCTTGGTAGCCTGTGCGCACTTTTTTTGGCGGCCCGGCGCTGACAGCGCATTCGATCACCGGACCGCGTCTTAATGTTTTGGAGGCCGCACATGAAACAACAAAAGGGCATTACCTTGATTGAGCTGATGATCGTGGTAGCGATCATCGGTCTGATCGCGTCTTTCGCATTGCCTGCTTATAACGACCACACCATGAAAGCGCGCTTTGCTGAAGTGAACACGCTCGGCAACAGCTACAAAACTGCCGTTGCGTTGTGCTTCAGTGAAACCAATGATCTGGCCCAGTGTGATGCGGGTACCCATGGCATTCCCGGCCCCGCAGATGCGACAGACAACCTTGCCGCCGGTATGACCGTGATAGATGGTGTGATCACCATGACCGGCACCCAGGCGGCTGGCGGCTGGACCAGCGTCATGGTTCCGGCCTTGAGTGGTGCTGGCAATGCGCTGGTCTGGACCCAAAGCGGCACGTGTTTGACCAGCGGTGCCTGCAAATAGCCACGAATTGCCCGTTTTCATTGGCAGTGATAGTTTTGCTGCCATCGCCGGTGTAGCTCAGTCGGTAGAGCAGCGCACTCGTAACGCGAAGGTCGCAGGTTCGATTCCTGTCTCCGGCACCATTTAATAAAACGCCCTGTTTTAGCAGGGCGTTTTTTATGGGGGCACGTTTGCCCGTGAGGGCCGCCAGGGGCGACCTGATCGGCGGTCAACATTGACGTCCGAAAATGGCGAGATTCACCAAAAGGCCGGTGCTATTGTGCGGGCCATGAACACACACGACTCGCCCGACACCTCGCTTACTCCTTCCACCGCAGCCTGCGAAATCGCTCGGTTGAGTCGCGATGCGCGGTTTGACGGCGTGTTTTTTACGGCCGTGCTTACCACGCGTATCTACTGCCGTCCCGTGTGCCCGGCTCGTGCCCCCAAAGCCGAGAACGTTGTGTATTACGCCAGCGCCGCTGCTGCCCAGGCTCAAGGTTTTCGCCCTTGTTTGCGCTGCCGTCCCGAGCTGGCGCCGGGCAATCTGTTGTGGTTGCACGGCGAACATTTGGTGACGCGTGCCCTGACGCTGATCAACGAAGGTTTTTTAGCCGAACACTCGCTGGAGGCGTTAGCCGAGCGCCTGAGTGTGGGGGCGCGGCAGCTGCGGCGCTTGTTCGTGAAATACCTGGGGGCGCCGCCCGTCGCGGTGCATGCTACCCAACGGCTGTTGTTTGCCAAACAACTGCTGACCGAAACGGCATTGTCGATCACTGACGTCGCCCTGGCCTCGGGATTTGGCAGCGTGCGGCGTTTCAATTCAGCGTTTGCCGAGGCCAACCATGCCGAGCCTCGTGCGTTCAGGCGCAGCCCTGCCATTCAGGCTGACGCGCCCATGGTGTTGCGTCTTGGCTATCGGCCGCCGTACGACTTCAAAGCTGTGCTGGGTTTCCTGTTCAATCGCGCGTTGCCCGGTATCGAGTATGTGGACGCCCAGCGTTATCAGCGGGTATTTGGCCCACCGCAATCGCCTGGCTGGCTGCGGGTCAGCGCCGCGCCGGCAGGGCAACATGCCTTGCGCCTTGAGTTGTACAACGTCGCACCCGCTCACTTGCTTAACGTGGTGACACGCATTCGGCGCATGTTTGATCTGGATGCCGACCCTCAGGCAATTGCTCAAACCCTCGGCGCCAGCCCGCAACTCGCTCCGCTGATCGAGCGCTATCCGGGCCTGCGTTTGCCTGGCGGCTGGGACGGCTTCGAAGTGGCCGTGCGGGCAGTGTTGGGGCAGCAAGTGAGCGTGGCAGCCGCGCGCACTTTGGCCACTCGCATCGTGCAACGGTTTGGAACGCCGATTGAAATGCAGGGCGCAACGGGGCTCAATCGCCTGTTTCCCGCCCCAGAGCAACTGGCCGACGCCAACCTGGACCAAATGGGCATCACGCAGGCGCGTATTAATACGATCCGGGGGATTGCCCGCGCGCTAATGGAGGGGCGTGTGGCGTTTGCCGTTGAGCAGCCGCTGGAAACTTTCATCAGCCAGTGGGTGCAACTGCCGGGCATTGGCGAATGGACGGCGCATTACATTGCCATGCGCGTGCTCAAACACCCGGATGCGTTTCCTGCAGCTGATCTGATTCTGCGCCGTCAGGCTAACCCTGACGGCGCTCCATTGAGTACACGAGCCCTGCAATTGCAGGCCGAAAGCTGGCGCCCATGGCGAGCTTATTCAGTGATGTATTTATGGCGCGCAGCCACCGATTCGGCTGCGGCCCGGAGGGTTCAACCATGACGCTGATTTACTACGCGCAAATGCCGTCGCCCATTGGTCCGCTGTTTTTAGTGGCTGACGATGAAGGCCTGCGAGAAGTGCGCTTCGCCTCTGAGCGCCGGGCGCATTCTCCGGAGCAAGGCTGGCTGCATTCGCCGCAAAAGCTGGCGGAAGTGCGTCGACAGTTGGAGGCGTATTTTGCAGGCGAACGCCATACCTTTGATTTGCCGCTCACGCCGCAAGGTACGCCGTTTCAGCAGATGGTGTGGCAGGCGCTCACCACCATCCCTTTTGCCATGACCACCAGTTACGGCCGGTTATCGCAGCAGATCCAGCGTCCCACCGCATCGCGGGCGGTGGGCGCAGCCAATGGCCGCAATCCGATTCCGATTATCATCCCGTGTCACCGTGTGATCGGCAGTAACGGCAAATTGACGGGTTTCGCCGGCGGGCTCGCGGCCAAGCAGTGGTTGCTGGAGCATGAGCTGGCGCATCAGCCTTTCGCTTTGACCTGATACGCCACAGCCGCTGGCGCCTTACAAACTCAAACGCATCGACAGGTCGACCGCCTTGACATCCTTGGTCATGGCGCCAATCGAAATGTAGTCCACACCCGTTTGGGCAATGGGCAGCAACGTGCTTTCATTGATCCCGCCGCTGGCTTCAAGCTTGGCTTTGCCCGCGTTCAGGCGCACGGCCTCGCGCATGTCATCCAGGCTCAACTCGTCGAGCATGATGATGTCAGCGCCCGCGGCCAGTGCTTCTCTGAGTTCGCCCAGGCTCTCGACCTCGATCTCCACCGGTTTGCCGGGCGCGATTTTGTGCGCGGCGTCGATGGCCTGACTGATGCCACCGCAGGCAGCGATGTGGTTTTCTTTGATCAGGAACGCGTCGTACAGACCGATACGATGGTTATGACAGCCGCCGCAGGTCACGGCGTATTTTTGCGCCAGGCGTAAACCCGGCAGGGTTTTGCGGGTGTCGAGCAGTTTGACCTGTGTCTCGGCCACATGGTCGGCCAGATGGCGGGCGTGGGTCGCGACACCCGACAGCATCTGCAGGAAGTTCAACGCACTGCGCTCGCCACTGAGCAGAGAGCGGGCCGGGCCTTCGAGGTGAAACAGCACTTGATTGGGGCTGACGCGTTCGCGATCGCCCACTTGCCAGTGCACGGCAACACGAGGATCCAGTTGACGGAACACGGCGTCCACCCACGCGGTGCCACTGATCACGGCGGCATCGCGGGTGATGATCGTGGCTTTGGCCAGGCGTTCTGCCGGAATCAACCGCGCAGTGATGTCGCCGCTTCCAATGTCTTCGGCAAGCGCACGGCGTACGTTGGCTTCGATCTCGGCGGTGAGATCGGCCAGATGTAAATTCGGCATAACGAACTCCACAAACAAAGTGCGTCGATTATAGGGCCATGCCGCGAGCGAACCCAAGGCGCCGCGCTGCACTGCGGGTAAAAGGTTGTGACTGTGCGGTTTTTGGCATTAAGAAATTTTTTTTGTCCGTTTGGTAAATGATTTGCCAAGTCAGGTAGCACAAGGCGCGTCTTTTGCAAGATAATCGGCGCCTTGTAATTGGCGTCATAGCTTTGACAGGCCATTAAGTCCTAATTTCTGATATTCCGGCGAGCGCGTTATGGGCTGGCCGGTTTCTGTTTGCGAGCGTCAAAAGTGGCTTTGTCCCTTGCACGCCACGCAAGCGACACATCGTTCCAGGAGGCTTGGATGCATCATGACGGGAAAGTGGGAGCTGCCCACAAGGCGACGGCTGAACAGGCGACTCATTCGCCGCTGGCTCGCCTGCCTGTCATTTTGCTCCAGGTCCATGACAAGGCCGCTCAGCAGCTCAAAAATGGCCTGCAAGTGCTGTTCGACAACACCGATGAAGCCCTGTTTGCCATGGCTGACAACGCCCGGAGTGATGCCGAGCAAAGCCTTTTTTTTGAAGCAATGCGCGATGTCCGGCTCAAGCGCAAACACATCGAACGTGGCTTCCTTGACCGTTTTTTTGACGCGTTTATTCGCCTGACCCAGCCCGATGTCAGTGAGTGCACCCTGCATGGCGCCGCGCCCGTCGAGGGGACCTTCTCTCTATTGTCCAATGACCTTGAGCGCACGCAGGTCATTAATGCGATGGTGGCGCAGGTCATGACACGTGACCAACTGGCCCTTTGCCAATTGACCCAGCGCCTTGCAACCCTCTGCACCATGTCGCTGGATGAGCACAGCAATCCGTTGGGCCCGGCCATGCTGTGTGAGTACTTTTTGCAAGCCGAGCGTGAGCAGGGCATGGACCTCAAGGTCAAGCTGATCATGTTGCAACTGTTCGAAACCTACTTGCTTAGCCACACCGGCCAGCTGTATGCCGACGCCAATCAACTGCTGATTGCCACGGGTGTTCTGCCTTCTCTGTCTGACAACGATGCCTGTTGCGGGGCCACGTCCCAGGACACACCGCCGCCCGCGCACGTGCAAGAAGCGCAGAGTCTGGTCGGGCTTCTGTTTGAGTACATCGCTCAGGATCGAAATGTTTCACCGGCGCTGAAAAGTCAGATTGCTTTGTTGCAGGAGCCGTTGCGCAAGATTGCGCAGCGGGATCAGAACTTTTTCAGCTGCGACACCCATGCGGCCCGGCGATTGTTGAATGTCATCGCCGCAGCGGCCATTGGTTGGGACGTGCGTACCGATGAGCACAGCGATCCGCTGTTCCGTCAGATTGAACACGTCGTTCAACAACTCGCGTCATATTCGGGAGATAACCCCGCGCTGCTGGACTCGTTGCTGCACGAGTTTTTGGTCTTTACGCAAGCCGAGCGTGGCCGAATTGAACTGTTGGAGCAGCGCACGCGCGATGCTGAACACGCGCGTCTGAAAACACCTGATAAAACGTGCGATAAAGCACTCGCCACCTCTCAAACCATCGATGAGCAAGACCATCTGGGCCTGCTATTGGTCAGCCAGTTGCGGTTGGGGACGTGGATCGAATTGCAGGAAAACGAAGAGTTTCGCCTGCGTTGCAAGCTGATTGCCATTCTGGAGCCGGGGGGTAAACATATTTTCGTTAACCGCACCGGCTTGAAAGTCCTGGAACAAAGCCGCACCGATTTGATCGCTCAACTGCGCAGCGGCAAGGTCTTGCTCCTGGATGACCGCTTGCTCTTCGACCGCGCGCTGGAATCGGTGATCGGCAGCTTGCACCAGCGCCACGCGCAATAGCCCCTGCGACACTGACGCCACAGATAGCTGCCAATTGGAGCGCGCATCGCGGCATACTGCGCCTTTGGTTTTTCAACGCACAAGGAGCCTTTATGCAGCTGGACCCCGCGAGCGGTTGGTGCGATGGCGTGCACCGTTGCCCGTCGCCCAACTTCAATGAGCGCCCTGGTGGTGAAGTCTCCCTGTTGGTGATCCACAACATCAGCTTGCCCCCGGGGCAGTTTGCGACGGGCAAGGTCCAGGCATTTTTTCAGAACCGACTGGACGTTACAGAGCATCCGTACTTTGAAAGTATCAAGGCGTTACGCGTCAGCGCGCATTTTTTGATTGAACGCGACGGCCAGATCACGCAGTTTGTGTCGTGCCTGGACCGCGCCTGGCATGCGGGTATTTCCAGCTTTGAAGGGCGTGAGGCGTGCAATGACTTTTCGCTGGGCATCGAACTTGAAGGCACGGACGACCAACCTTTCACCGATGCGCAGTATCAGGCACTGATTGCCTTGACCCGGCAACTGCAACAGCATTACCCGCAGATTACCCCTCAACGAATATGTGGCCACAGTGACGTGGCGCCGGGACGCAAGACGGATCCGGGACCTTGCTTTGATTGGGTGCGTTTTCGCCGTGAGCTGCCGAACACAGGAGAGAAACAATGAGTTTTGTGGTGCTACTGCTGGCGATCCTGATCGAAAAATTTTCGGCCTTGCGTCAGCGTCTTCAGCGCGACAGCGGCTGGGTTCGAGAGCTTAACAAGCTTGAAGCTTCGGCCCGTCTGGCCAGCCGGCCGTGGTGGGTATTGGTCATTCTTATCCTGCTGCCAGTCATTCTGCTCGGCCTGCTGCTGGTGGTACTGGATCCTGTGGCGTATGGCTTGCTGGCCTTGCCGGTGCATGTGCTGGTGTTGGTGTTCAGCCTGGGCCGCGGGGATGTGCTGGCAGGGCTCGGGCCGTTCCGCGATGCGTGGCGCCGGGGTGATTTGCAAGCGGCCGCCCATGTGGCCCAGCGCGACATTGGCGTTTGCGCCGACACGGGCGAGCAATTGTTGGAGAACGTCCAGGGGCATCTGCTGTGGCAGGCCTATCAAAGTTTTTTTGCCGTGATTTTCTGGTACTTCCTGCTGGGCCCGGTGGCTGCGTTGAGTTATCGCTTGCTGGCACTGGCGGTTGAGCATGGCAAAAACCCGGAATTGGTTGAGCGCGCCCAGCAACTGCGGCATGCCTTCGACTGGCTACCGGTACGCCTGCTGGCGGCGAGCTTTGCACTGGTGGGCAACTTTGCCGCGGTCAGCCGCGTGATGCTGCATGAGCTGTTGAGCTGGGAAATCAGCGCGGCCCAATTGATCGACAAAGCCGGGTGCGCAGCGGCAGAAATTCCGCCACCGCAGACCGGGCCGGAGGGCGTTTCCAGCCTGGATGCTTTGTGGGAGTTATTGCTGCGCTCTGCGTTGCTCTGGTATGCCGGTTTTGCTGTGTGGACGCTGTTGCTCTGAATGAATGTGCCTCGACGCACTCTGTTACAGGAGTGCGTTTACCATTCAAACACTGAGCACGCATTGGCCGTACTGGCTTCGGCCAGTCGCTGCGCGCTGATGTTCATCACCCCGGCCAGCGCTTCACAAATGGCGGGCAGGTGTTCTGGGCTATTGCGCTGGTTGGCGAACATGACCGGCGCCATGTCGGGCGAGTCGGTTTCCAGCACGACAGCGTCCAGCGGCAAGTCAGCCAGTACCCTGCGCAAACGCAGGGCCTGCGGCCATGTAGCGGCGCCACCCAAGCCCAGTTTGAAACCCAGCTTGATGTATTCGCGCGCTTCCTCGCGGCTGCCCGCAAAGGCATGAATAATCCCGCCGCGTTGCAACTTGACGCGTTTGAGGGTGGCAATGACGTGCGCGTGGCTGCGGCGCACGTGCAATAACGCCGGGAGCCGGAAGTCAGCCGCCAGTTCCAGTTGGGCTTCAAACAATGACTGCTGACGTTCGCGGTCCAGCGCCGGCAGGAAGTAGTCGAGGCCGATTTCGCCCACCGCACACACTTGTCGCTGCCCGGCCAGCCGGCTTAGCCATTGCCCGAGTTCGGTGATGTGCTCGGGGCGATGGGCATCGAGATACACCGGGTGTAGCCCGAATGCGGCATACAACTGGCTGTCGGTTTGCACCAGATCCCACACCCGCTGCCAATTACACTGATCAACCCCCAGCACCACCATGCGCTCGACACCCAGCGCGCGACTGCGCGCCAGCAGTGGCGTGCGGTCGGCATCGAACGCCGGGAAGTCGAGGTGCGTGTGTGTGTCGATCAGTTGCATGCTCAGGCCTGATGGATACGCTGCTTGAATCGACGCGCGATGGCATGAATGCCGGGCGCGTAATGCTGTTCTTCGATGGCTGCCAGGGCGAGGTTGAGCGCGGTTTCGGCAATCACTTGATGCTGTTGACCCATGGCGTTGACCGGCAACGGCAGGAAGTCCAGCAATTGCGTGTCACCAAAGGTCGCCAGGCGCGCAGGGGCCTTGTGTTCCGGGTGATCGAGCAAGGCGTCAAACATGCCTTGCAGCAGCACGTAGGATGTCGTTACCAACGCGTCGGGGAAATGCCCCAGACGGGCCAGCAACTCATCAATGATGCGTCGGCCGCATTCGCGGCTGAAGGCCGTCCCGTGCTCAATCAGCACGTCACCCTCAAACCCTTGCAGCGCTTGTTTGAATCCAGCCGCACGGGCCTGGCTAACGCTCAGCTCGGGGCGTGCACCGATCAGCGCGATCTGGCGCGGCATCGGCTGCAACAGGCTGCGGGTCAGGGCCATGCTGGCTTCGCGGTCATCGCTGATGACCGAGCAAAAGCGGTCCGATGGCAATGTCCGGTCGATCGCGATGATCGGCATGCCCAGATCCTGTAGCTGACGGTAGCTGTCGTCTTCTTCAGGCAAGCAACTGGCCACAAACAGCGCATCGCAACGGCGCGCACGGAACAGCTTGAGCAACTGGCGCTCACTGTCGGGCGCGTCGTCAGAGCTGGCGATCAGCAATTGATAGCCCCGGGCCCGGGCGCCTTGTTCAAGTTGCTTGGCAATGCGCGCGTAACTCGGGTTTTCGAGGTCGGGCAGGATGAAACCCAGGGTTCTGCTGTGACGACTGCGCAATCCCGCGGCTTGCGGGTTGGGCGTAAAGCCATGTTCTTCCACCACGGCGCGCACCCGTTCCACGGTCGTGCTGCTGATGCGTTGCTGTTCAGCCTTGCCATTGATGACATAGCTGGCGGTGGTCACGGAAACACCTGCCAGTTGAGCGATATCGCTGAGCTTCACGCCGATAATTCCTTATTTTTTGTAGTACATGCCGACATTCTGGCCAATCCTACCCGATAAAGGCAGCGACCATCGTCTGCCTTATCGCTACTGTATTTTTTTGACGCATCGTCCGCATGACGCTGATCAATGCGACAGGTTGGGCTTCAAGCGCGGACGATTATGCAGTAACGTGCCGCACATTCATGATTAAACGTTTCAGCAAGCCTGTTTAAACGACGTAAGCCCAGGCTGATGTGCTTGCCACACATCCAGTGACACACTTGGGGGCGAGCGGCCTAAGCTGACTTAATTCAAAACAATACCGGGCACCACGGAGTGCCAGGAAAGGAGAACGCATGCTCGAGCTCACCATAGAGCAGATATCCATGGGCCAGACGGCTGTGGATAAGTCTGCGGCGTTGCAATTACTCGCCGATAAGCTGGTCGCTGATGGCTTGGTGGCCGAAGGCTATCTGGACGGTTTGCGAGCGCGTGAAGCTCAAGGTTCCACTTTTCTGGGTCAGGGGATTGCCATTCCCCATGGCACACCTGAAACCCGCGACCTGGTGTTCACCACCGGTGTGCGCTTGTTGCAGTTCCCCGAAGGCGTGGACTGGGGCGACGGGCAAATGGTGTATTTGGCCATCGGCATTGCCGCCAAGTCCGACGAGCACCTGCGTTTGCTGCAATTGTTGACCCGTGCCTTGGGCGAAACCGATCTGGGCGAAGCCTTGAGGCGCGCCAGTTCGGCTGAAGCCCTGCTCAAGCTGCTGCAAGGGGCGCCGCAGGAGTTGGCGCTCGACGCGCAAATGATTGGCTTGGGCGTCTCGGCTGACGACTTTGAAGAGTTGGTCTGGCGCGGCGCCCGTTTACTGCGACAGGCTGAATGCGTCGATAACGGCTTTGCGGCCGTGTTGCAGCAAGTTGAAGCACTGCCGCTGGGTGATGGCCTGTGGTGGCTGCACAGTGAACAAATGGTCAAGCGCCCGGGGCTGGCCTTCGTCACGCCCGATAAACCGATCCGCTACCTTGGCCAGCCACTGAGCGGGCTGTTCTGCCTCGCCAGCCTTGGGGAGGCGCACCAGGCGTTGCTGGAGAGGCTGTGCGCCCTGTTGATCGAGGGGCGTGGTCACGAATTGGGCAGTGCCACCAGCCGCCGTGCGGTGCTTGAAGTGTTGGGCGGTGAATTGCCCGCTGACTGGCCGAGTGCGCGCATCACGCTGGCGAATGCACATGGGCTGCATGCGCGCCCGGCGAAAGTGCTCGCGCAGTTGGCCAAACGTTTTGAGGGCGAGATTCGCGTCAGCATCGTGGGTGGCCAAGAATCGCCTGTGTCGGCCAAAAGTTTAAGCAAGCTGTTGAGTCTGGGTGCCCGTCGTGGCCAGGTGCTGGAGTTTGTGGCTGAACCGGGCATTGCCAGCGTCGCGCTGCCTGCGATGTTGGCGGCCATTGAAGAAGGGCTGGGCGAAGAAGTCGAACCCTTGCCAGCCATAAACGACGTACCCGCCCCCGTGGCGGACGTGGCGGTAGTCATCACCGCCCCGGCGCCCGGCAGTGTGATCAACGCCATCCCGGCCGCGCCCGGCATTGCCATCGGGCCTGCGCACATTCATGTGCTGCCACGCCTTGATTACCCGTTGCGCGGCGAATCCTCCGTGGTTGAACGCGAGCGGTTACAACACGCGCTGACCGAGGTGCGTCAGGACATCGAAGGGCTGATTCAACGCAGCCCGTCCAAAGCCATCCGCGAGATTTTCATTACCCATCAGGAAATGCTCGACGACCCCGAGCTCACGGATGACGTCGACAACCGCCTCAAGCAAGGCGAAAGCGCGGAAGCGGCGTGGATGTCGGTGATTGAAGCGGCGGCGCGTCAGCAAGAAGCGCTGCAAGATGCCTTGCTGGCCGAACGTGCAGCTGACTTACGCGACATTGGGCGCCGCGTGCTGGCGCAGTTGTGTGGTATCGGAACCCCACCCGAACCCGATCAGCCCTACGTATTGGTGATGGATGAAGTCGGCCCTTCTGACGTGGCGCGGCTTGACCCGGCGCGGGTGGCGGGCATTCTGACTGCCCGCGGTGGCGCGACGGCCCACAGTGCCATCGTTGCCCGTGCCCTGGGTATCCCGGCGCTGGTCGGCGCAGGTGAAGCTGTGTTGCTGCTGGCGTCGGGCACGCACCTGTTGATCGATGGTCAGCGTGGACGTCTGCATGTCGCACCTGACGCCGAGACCCTGCACCGCGCAACCCAGGAGCGTGACAGCCGCGATCAGCGTTTGCAGGCCGCCAGCGCGTTGCGTCATGAACCTGCCGTGACCCGTGACGGGCACCCGGTGGAAGTGTTTGCCAATATCGGTGAAAGCAAAGGTGTGGCCAGTGCCGTCGAGCAGGGCGCTGAAGGCATCGGTCTGCTGCGCACCGAGCTGATTTTCATGGCCCACTCCCAGGCCCCGGATGAAGCCACTCAGGAAGCTGAATACCGCCGGGTGCTCGATGGCCTTAACGGTCGCCCGCTGGTGGTGCGTACGCTGGACGTGGGTGGCGATAAACCGCTGCCGTACTGGCCGATTGATAAGGAAGAAAACCCGTTTTTGGGCGTGCGCGGCATTCGTCTCACCTTGCAGCGCCCGCACGTGATGGAAAGCCAGTTGCGCGCCCTGTTGCGCTCGGCCGACAACCGCCCGCTGCGCATCATGTTCCCGATGGTCGGCAGCGTGGCCGAATGGCGTGCTGCCCGCGACATGACCGAGCGCTTGCGTCAGGAAATCCCGGTCGCTGACCTGCAACTGGGGATCATGATCGAAGTACCGTCTGCCGCATTGCTGGCGCCGGTGCTGGCCAAAGAAGTGGATTTCTTCAGCGTCGGCACCAACGACCTGACGCAATACACGCTGGCCATCGACCGCGGCCACCCGACCTTGTCGGCGCAGGCCGACGGTTTGCACCCGGCCGTGTTGCAACTGATCGACATCACCGTGCGTGCCGCCCATGCCCATGGCAAGTGTATGGACCGGGGACATAGCGAACACAATGTTCGGAGACATCGCGAACACTTTTAATAGGACACATTGACCCCTTAGGAGGTGTGATGTGTCCTGGAAAGAGGTGTCCGCCATGGATCTTCGTC